>NZ_VANP01000020.1:0-126379 GCF_005864065.1 Microbispora triticiradicis
GGATGTGCTCGGTGCCGATGTAGTTGTGCCCAAGCTGCAACGCCTCACGAAGCGACAGCTCGAGCACCTTCTTGGCACGCGGAGTGAAGGGAATGTGCCCCGACGGCGCCGACTGCCCCTGGCCGATGATCTCCTCGACCTGCTGGCGCACCCCCTCGAGGCTGATCCCCAGGCTCTCCAGAGCCTTGGCCGCCACACCTTCGCCCTCATGGATCAAGCCAAGAAGAATGTGCTCGGTACCAATGTAGTTGTGGTTGAGCATCCGGGCCTCTTCCTGGGCCAGGACCACAACCCGCCGCGCACGGTCGGTGAACCTCTCGAACATGTCGTCGCTCCTCACAGAGCGGTCAGGCGAATCCGGGAGATCCGGCACGCCGTCCCGCACGGTAGCCCCGACCCAGCGACCCGGTCCTCGGCGGAAGGGTTCCCCAAGCGCAGGGCGTTCACGCTCTATCCAACCCCCTGCCGGGGGTGACATGTTCCCGATACGCCGCAAGCGAACGAGGTTTTAGGGAGCGCAAACACAATCGCGCGGTTATGCGATCGTCAGGTCCTCCGACGAACCGGATAACCGCGCGATCGAAGATGCGGTTACGGACCATCCCGCGGATCACGCCACACCGAGGACCGGCCTGGCGGGATGCATCACAATGCGACGGAGGAGCCCAAAGCAGAGCAGAGGGCCACTCCGGTCCCGCGCGAACTCCGCGCTTCACCCGCGGCATTCGCCGTCGGCGCCTGGCGAGGCGCCACCCGGCCGGCCGCGACGGGTGAAGGTCCGGCAGGTGCGACCCGGATCGCACCCGACCCCGCCTAGTGCGCGTCCTCGTACGCCTGGACGATCGAGGCGGCGATTCGGCCGCGCTCGCTCACGGGGTGTCCGTGCGACTTGGCCCACGCGCGGATCTCCGCGCTCTTCTCGCGGGTCATGGCTCGCTGACCCCCGCCGCCCGCACCGCGACGGCGGCCGCGGGCCTGCCCGCTGTCCGCGCGCCGCGCGCTGCCGACGAAAGGCGACAGCGCGTCGCGAAGCCGCTTCGCGTTGCCGTCGCTCAGGTCAATCTCATATGACGTGCCGTCAATCGCGAAGGTGACCGTCTCATTGGCCTCGCCGCCATCGAGATCGTCGATGAGAATCACCTGCGTGTGCTTGGCCATCCGGCAATCCTTTCGCAGCCCATAGTTTGATTCGTCAGCCAAACATATACCCGGTTTCCCCCGGCTGACAATTCAAGATTGCGGATTCTCAGGAACTCCTGAGTCCGGTGACTTCTCGCGTGGCTCCCGAGCCGGGCGGAGACCCGCCGCGTCGGAACGTACCAACTTTACGATGCCGTAGACGACCGCGCCGGCGACGACCACGGAAGGTATCAAGGCGGACAATACCTCTGACATTCTGCCTCGCTCGTGCCGGGGTGTCATTAGGTGCACCCGAGGAAATTCCGAGGACGCGCCGAGGTCCCGGGCCCTCTTGCCGGGCCGGTCGCCCTCATACGACCATAGCGCCGGGAGGGTCAGGCGCGCCTTCCGGGGTGCCCCGGGGGTGGCAGCCTAATCCTCGTCTCTCCAGCGGCCTTACCGGATGCTCCACGAAATCGTACCCAAATGTCGGGCCGGACGGTCACCGGAAGCCGTCCGGCCCGATGTTTCGGCCGCCCGCGGCCACTACTCACGGCGGGACGGCAAGGGCTCCCACTCGGCCGGACGCTTGGCTCGTAGCGGCGAAGCCGCAGGTCAGAGCGTTGTCAGCCAGCGCCACGAAGGCGCGGCGACAAGGCTGAACCAGCAATCCGCCACTCTGTCAGCCACTCTGTCCGCCTCTCCTTCCGGCTCTCCATCCGACTCTCACACAACTCTCACACAATAGGTCCGTCCCGGCACGCCGTACCGTTGATGAGCGTCACTGAAACGAGGGGACGCCGCGTCCCCCGGCACTCGGATCTTCATGACCACCGTGACCCTTCTGGTACGACCGGCGCACCCTTGACGGGATATACGCGCGTCTAAAACAGATCCTCGGTGCCGGGAAGGCTCGCAAAAAGAGAGGACCGCACCGCATCCCGACAAGATCCACTGCCCGGGCGGCCCGAAGATCGATTTAACCGGCCGCGCCACAAACGCATGGCCGCCCCCGCCGGCCGGGCCCGCCTAAGGTTTCGCGCGGCCAAACGGCCCGCCGTTTCGGGCGTCGGCACCGGGGCTCGCCGGGGCCGGGCGGGCGGAGGAGCCCATAAGGGCCGGTGCGCCGCCTTCGGGCCCATAAGAGCGTCGAGCGGGTTCCATAAGCCGCTCCGGCCGGATATGGCCCGGAGCGGGGTGACGGCGGTCGACCGGAAGGATTGACGTGGCGGTGTCGCGGTCATTGCCATCTCTCGGGCGGGTCCGCCGGTCCGCCAAGCATGGCATGTCCGGGTGGTTCCGTTACCGAATTTTCCGGAGCAGGCGCCGTCGACGCCCGGAACCGTCACGCCATACGAAAAACGGGGCCGATGGTCCACACCATCGGCCCCGTCCGCGGTCATTACTTGACCTTGACCACCACGGTGTTGGCGACCTTGTCGTGCAAAGCCTGCTGCAGCGGCTTGTCCCACAGCAGCCAGAGCACGTTGAGAAGGGCGGCCAGGTTCGCGAGGTACTTGATGAAGGGAATCCACGACAGGAACTGGAAGGCGAAGAGCACTCCGGCGCGCTTCATCGCCGCGTCCTGGGGCAGCCCCGCCGCGGTCAGCGTTCCGCCGACCGGGACGACCTTGATGCCCATCGCCATCTTGCCGAGGGTCTGCCCGCGTGAGCGCAGCATGAAGAACTCGTAGACGGCCATCACGACGCCCCCCAGCACGGCGACGAGCAGCGCGGCCAGGAAGGCCCCGCTCTCCAGGGTCGTGACGCCGGTCGTCGGGTCGATGCTGGCGGCGGTGAACACCAAGCCCCCGATGACGGCGCTGAGGATCATGTAGGGGATCCCGACGACGACACCGTCGATCAGCCGGGCGACGAGGCGCTGCCACCACTCCGCCAGCGGGGCCGGCGCGCCGGGCGGGATCGCCCCCTGCGGCGCGTACGACTGTCCGTAGGCGGGCTGGCCGTACCCCGGCGTGGCCTGCCCGCCGCCGTAGCCGGGCTGGCCGTACTGCTGCTGGCCGTACTGCTGCTGGCCGTAGCCCTGCTGCGGAGCCTGCTGGCCGTAACCCTGCTGCTCGTAGCCCTGCTGGCCGTACGCCTGCGAGCCGGATGCCTGGGGGCCGGTCTGCTGGCCGTACTGCTGGTAGCCCCCCTGCGACTGCTGGCCGTAGCCGCCCGTCGGCTGACCCTGCTGCTCGCCGTAACCCTGCTGCTCGCCGTAACCCTGCTGCTGGCCGTACCCGCTCTGGGAGGACTGACCGTACTGCTGCTGACCGTAGCCCTGCTGCGGAGCCTGCTGACCGTACTGCTGGCCATAGCCCTGCTGCGACGCCTGCTGCGGGGCCTGCTGGCCGTACTGCTGCTGGCCATAGCCCTGCGGGCCCGTCTCCTGGCCATAACCCTGCTGGCCATAACCGCCCTGGGAGGACTGACCGTGCTGCTGCTGGCCGTAGCCCTGCTGTGAAGCCTGCTGGCCGTACCCCTGCGGGCCGGTGTCCTGGCCATAACCCTGCTGGCCGTATCCGCCCTGCGAAGGCTGGCCGTACTGCTGCTGACCGTAGCCCTGCTGCGGAGCCTGCTGACCGTACTGCTGGCCATAGCCCTGCGGGCCCGTCTCCTGGCCATAACCCTGCTGGCCGTATCCGCCCTGTGAAGACTGGCCGTACTGCTGCTGTCCGTATCCGCCCTGGCCGGAGTCCTGGCCGGGGGTCTGGCCGGGAGTCTGCTGCGGGCCCGTCTGCTGTGCCCGATAGCCGACGACCGTGGCCTCGGGGTCGTAGTCCTGGGAAGGTCTGTCCGGGTTGTACCCGTGGTTCGAAGGCGGCGGTGGCGTCCCGTCCGACTCGTCCTGGGGGTACGGCGGCTGTCCGGTGCTCACCGTGTCACCTCGTTTCGAAGACGCATGCGCCGCATCTCAGTAGCACACGCTGATACCGCCAAAAGTAGCGACACGCGTATCAACAGTCACCTTTGCAGCGACTGACCATGACCGTCAAGATCAGCCACCAATGTCGGCATTATGACTCAATGGCGATCGAGATGCAGCAGCATTCGCGTGTTCCCCAGTGTGTTCGGCTTGACGTGCTCCAGGTCGAGGAACTCGGCGACGCCTTCGTCGTACGACGCGAGGAGTTCCGCGTACACCTCGGGTGACACGGGGGTGCCCTGGATCTCGGTGAAACCATGGCGCGCGAAGAAGTCCACGGCGAACGTGAGGCAGAAGACCCTGCGTACGCCGAGGCCGCGCGCGGCGTCGATGAGCGAGGCGACGATCCGGTAGCCGACGCCTCCACCGCGCACCGCCGGATCCACCGCGACGGTCCTGATCTCGGCCAGGTCCTCCCAGAGCACGTGCAGCGCGCCGCAGCCGACGACCTCTCCGCCGATCTCCGCGACCCAGAACTCCTGGACGTCCTCGTACAGCGTGACCGTGCTCTTCTTCAGCAGGCGCGGCCCGACGCCCGAGTACGCGTCGACGAGGCGGCGGATCGCCCTGACGTCCGGGGTCCTGGCCCGGCGCACCATAACGCCCCTGGCGCCGGATCCGCTCGGTGTCTGTGCGGCGACCTGCTCCATGAACGGCCAGCCTAGTGCCCCTCCCGCCGTCCCCCTCGCCCGTCGCGCGCGGATCGGCGAAGGCGGCTCCGATTTACGGTCAACCCCAAACGGCCCGTCCGACATCGCGCCTGACGTTCTGTAGCCACCGGAATACGGATCGACGCCGGATCGGGCCCCGTGGCGCACGCCTGGCCGCGCATCGATTTTCTCTGCTTCCGACCAGCACCTCATACGTCACCAAAGCACCACAAACCCAGGTAGACCAGCCGGTATCACTGATCAACTCGTGACCCTAGCGTGATCATTTGGTTGTGAAACGTAGACGGGTTTGCGAGTTCTGGTTGAGCAACAACTCAGGGTGCACTATCGTCCAGCGACGATGCCGATCGTCGTGAGCGATCTCGACGATCGGGCGCCGAATCCTCGAAGCACCGGTGCCCGAACCCTGTCGGGGGCCGGGTGCGGAGAGGAGCCGGGGACCCAATCCATGGGATCAGGATCGGTTCAGGTTCAGATCGTCCAGGGGTGAATCCGCAAGGTAGGGCTGCTCCGGCCCGAACCCGTCAGCTAACCCGGCAGGCGCTCGGCAGTGCCCAGCCGCACGACCCGTCACGACGACGCCGGCCGATGCGGGGGCACCTATGGGAGAGGAGCTCGGTTGCGCATGCGTGGAGGACGGCAGGCGGGCAGGCACGCCCGTCGCCGACGGCCCGGACCCGGCCCGGCCGGTCCGGGTGCCATCCGGCGGTTCACCTTCGTCGGAGTCGCGCTCGCCGCGGTCACATTCGGCGCTCCGGTGGTCCGCGCGACCGCCGACCCGAAGCCGAGCCTCAAGGAGCTCGCCGCGGAGGTGGAGGACCTCTACAGCGAAATCGAGACACTCACCGAGCAGTACAACGGCGAGCGGGTGCGTCTGAAGGCGGCCGAGCGGTCCGCCGATCTCGCCAAGAAGAACCTCGCCAAGAGCGAGGCCGAACTGGAGACCCGCCGGCAGAGGGCGAGCGCCCTCGCCCAGCACTCCTACATGACCAACGGGCTCGGCAACGCCCTGGTGCTCGTGAAGTCCACGGACCCGCGGCAGTACCTCGACCAGGCCTCCACGACGTACGCGCTGGAGTTACAGCAGAGCCAGGAGGTCGCGGAGGTCAGCAAGGCGATGGACGCCGCCGCGCGGGCCAAGTCCAGCGCCGCCGCCCGCCAGAGCGAGGTCAGGAAGCTGCTGGACGGCCTCGACACGCGGCGCGACAAGATCACGAAACTGATCAAGAAGACCGAGAGCAGCCTCTACCGGCAGGTCTCGCGAGAGGTCGGCACCGAGACGCGCAGGAAGATGTCGTTCCCCATCGTGGGGGGCGGCAAGGCCGCCCAGGCGGCGCGCTGGGCCCTCGCGCAGCAGCTCAAGCCGTACGTCTGGGGCGCGGAAGGGCCGCGCTCGTTCGACTGCTCCGGCCTGGTGATGGCCGCCTACCAGTCCGTCGGCATCAGCCTGCCCCACTACACGGGCGACCAGTGGACGGCCGGCACGCACATCTCCCGCGACCAGCTCCGCCCCGGCGACCTCGTGTTCTTCTACTCCGACCTGCACCACGTGGGTCTCTACATCGGCGGCGGCTACATGGTCCACGCGCCGCGCACCGGTGACGTCATCCACATCGCGAAGATCGCCGGACGGCCGTTCGCGGGCGGCGTGCGCGTCGCCGACTGATCACACGGATGGTCGGCGTGCACGACCACCGTTCACCGGCCGCGCCCGCGTGCGCGGCCGGACGAGTTCGGGACGTGCTCAGATGAGACGGCGGCGGGCGGCCCAGGCGACGGCCTCGATGGCGGTCGCCACGCCGATCCGGTCGCAGATGCAGCGCAGCCGCCGCCGCACCGTACGTCCGCTGACGTCGAGGCTGCGGCCCACCCGGTCGGCGGTGACGCCCTTCGCCAGCTCGGCGAGCAGCAGTAGGTCCTCCTCGGTGAGACCGGCACGCTCAAGGTCCGAGGCGAGATCCTCACCCCGGTAGACGACCTCCGGATAACCCATCGTCCGCCCTCCCCACGACGATGATTCGTCGGCCCACCCTCCAGGGACGGTAAACGCCTTTGCTGAAGGCCGTCAAGGTGCGGCGGCGGGCCGCCGGTCATACGCCTCCCTTGCGGCCTCCACGTCCTCCATGTGGATCTCCGCCCAATTCTTGATCGCTTCCATCAGCGGCATCAGGTTCTCACCCAGGGGCGTGAGCCGATAGTCGACTCGTACCGGCACCGACGGGGTGACCGTACGCGAGACCAGTCCGTCGCGTTCCATCGTCCGCAACGTCTGCGTGAGCATCTTCTGACTCACCCCGGCGATCGTCCTCGCCAGTTCGCTGTAGCGGAGGGACCCGCGAGCGAGCGCGGTCAGCACGAGACTCACCCACTTGTCGCTGAGCGCGTCGAGCAACTGCCGGGACGGGCAGGTCGCCACGTACGCGTCGTACCGCCGCCGCGCCTCCTCCCGCCGCTGGGCCGCCGTCCGGGTGGGCATGATCTTCCCTCCGCCTCCGTTACGCACTTGCGGGTGCCTCCTTACCGCAAGAGAGTAACTCTCCATAACCTCCTGTCGTACGGAGAGGAGGACACATGAGAGCACTGGTGGGGCGGGACGGAGTCGTACAGGTGGCCGAGGTGCCCGAGCCCGAGCCGGGGCCGGGCCAGGTGCGGATCCGGGTGGAGGCGGCGGCCGTCAACCCGATCGATCTCTTCACGGTCTCCGGCGCCCTTCCCGATTACGGGCTCACGCCCCGGCTCGACACGTACGCCCTGGGCTGGGACGTGGCGGGGGTGATCGACCGGGTGGGACCGGGGGTGACGGCGGCCGGCCCGGGCGATCGGGTCATCGGCCTGTCGGACCGGCTGACGGACCCGATCAAGGCCCAGGCCGAACTGGTCGTGCTGGACGAGCACGCCGTCGCGCCCGCGCCCGCGGGGATGCCCGCCGTCGAGGCGGCGACGCTGCCGCTCAACACACTGACCGCCGTTCAGGCGCTCGACCTCGCCGGGCTCGCCGAAGGCGCGAGCCTGCTCGTGACGGGGGCGGCCGGGGGCCTCGGCGGATATCTGGTGGAACTGGCGGCCCTGCGGGGCATCAGGGTCGCCGCCGTCGCCGCGCCCGGAGACGAGGCGCTGGTCCGCGGCTTCGGCGCGGAGTGGTTCGTCGCGAGGGGCGCCGATCTGGCCGGCGCCGTACGGGCCGTCGTTCCGGGCGGCGTAGACGGAGTGGTGGACGCGGCCGTCGTCGGCCTGCCCGCGCTGGACGCGGTGCGTAACGGAGGCGTGTTCGTCGCCGTCGGCGCGGGGCAGGCCCCGCTCCCGCTGCGCGGAATCCGCGCCTCCACGGTGTTCGTCCGGGCCGACGCGGCGCAGCTCAGGGACGTCGTCAGGCTGGCCGAGGCGGGCCGGCTCACGACACGGGTCGCCGGTGTCCACCCGCTGGACCGCGCGGCCGAGGCCCACGAGCGGCTCGTCCGGGGCGGCGTGCGCGGACGCCTGGTGCTGACCCCCTGACACCCCCCGCGCACGAGACCGGCACAGGAGACCGGCACGCGAGACCGGCACACGGCCGGGCCGGGCCGGACGGGGATGCCGTCCGGCCCGGCCGCTCGCCCCCCGGACACGGCCGGCACAGGGCAAGCACAGGGCCGGAACACGGTCAGGGCGGCGAACGGACCGCGGCGAAGCGGGACGGTCAGCGGATCAGGCGGTCAGGGTCAGGCGGCGCGGCCCGCGTCGAGCAGCTCGCGAATCCGGTCGCGGCCCACCGCCAGCAGCAGCGTGGGCAGGCGCGGGCCGGTGTCGCGGCCGACGAGCAGCCGGTAGAGCAGGGCGAAGAACGCTCGCTGGGCGGCCTTCAGCTCCGGCGTGGCCGCTTTGGCGTCCATCTCCAGCCCGGCCAGCACCTTCGGCACGCCGTAGACGAGCGTGGTCAGGCCGTCGAGCGACCAGTGGTCGTCGAGACCGTCGAGCAGCAGGCGCAGCGACTCCCGCTCCGCCTCGCCGAGCGTGTCGAGAAGCTCCTTGTCGGGCGTCTCGCGCACCTGCGTGCGCTCCTCCGCGGGCAGGTAGGTGTTCACCCAGTGCCGGGCGCGGTCGAGCCGCGGCCGCAGCTCGTCCAGCCCGCCGATCTCCGGGTCGAAGGCGCGCAGGATGCGCAGCGTCTGCTCCTCGTGGCCGGTCGCGATGTCGACCACCGAGGCGAGCGTCCGGTACGGCAGCCGGCGCGGCGTGTCGGGCAGCGTCGCGGACGCGGTGCTCGACGCCCGGCGGTAGGCCGACTGGTCGGCCGGCAGCGCCGTCCCCTCCGTGACCTTCCTGGTGAGCGTGTCCCACTCGTCGTACATCCGCTGGATCTCCTGGTCGAAGGAGATCTTGAACGACTGGTTGGGGCGGCGGCGGGCGTACAGCCAGCGCAGCAGCGCGGGCTCCATGATCGACAGAGCGTCGGCCGGGGTCGGCACGCCGCCCTTGGAGCTGCTCATCTTGGCCATGCCGCTGATGCCGACGAAGGCGTACATCGGCCCGATCGGCTGCTGCCCGCCGAACACCTCGCGGATGATCTGGCCGCCGACGACGAACGACGAGCCCGGCGAGCTGTGGTCGACGCCCGACGGCTCGAAGACCACGCCCTCGTACGCCCAGCGCATCGGCCAGTCGACCTTCCACACCAGCTTGCCGCGGGTGTGCTCGGACAGCAGGACGGTCTCGCCGTGCCCGCAGACGCAGGTGTACGACAACGCGGTGGTCTCGTCGTCGTACGACGTGACCGTGGTCAGGTCGCGGTCGCAGAACGAGCAGTACGGCTTGTAGGGGTAGTAACCCCCCGCGCCGGAGCCGTCGTCCTCGCTCGCGGCCCCCGAGCCCTCCAGGGCGGCGGCCTCGTCGGCGTCGAGGACCTCCTTGACCTTGGCCTTCTTGGTGCGGTACTGGTCGAGGATCGCGTCGATCCGCCGCCGCTCCCGCATGGCGAGCAGCACCTGCTCCCGGTACGCCCCCGAGGTGTACATCTCGGTCTGGCTGATGCCGTGGAACTCCACGCCCATCTCCGCCAGCGCGGCGATCATCGGCGCCTTGAAGTGCTCGGCCCAGTTCGGGTACTCGCTGCCGGGCGGAGCCGGGACGGTGGTCAGCGGCTTGCCGATGTGCTCGTTCCAGGCGGGGTCGACGCCCGCGGGGACCTTGCGGAAGCGGTCGAAGTCGTCCCACGAGATGATGTGCACGCACTCGTGCCCGCGCCGCCTGATCTCGTCGGCCACCAGGTGCGGGGTCATTACCTCGCGCAGGTTGCCCAGGTGGATCGGGCCGGACGGGCTGAGGCCGGACGCGCAGACGACGGGTTTGCCCGGTGCGCGCCGTTCGGCCTCGGCGATGACCTCATCGGCGAAACGCGCCACCCAGTCGGCGTCCATCACGTCAGTCCTCTCGAAACGGGATCCTGCCTTCTATGGTCCCGTACCCGAGGGAGTCGTCAGGACGTGTTGCGGACGTAGACCAGCCGCAGGCCGATGAGCGTGAGCCAGGGCTCGTGCACGTCGATCGTGCGGGCCTCGCCGATGACGAGCGGCGCGCCGGTGCCCGTGGCGACCACGGTGACGTCGTCGGGGTCTGCGGCCAGCTCGGCGGTCATGCGGTCCACGATCCCGTCGACCAGCCCGGCGAAGCCGTAGAGGATGCCCGACTGGAGCGCCTCCACGGTGTTCTTGGCGATCACCGACCTCGGCCGGACCAGCTCGACCTTGTGGAGCTGCGCCCCGGCCGTGGCCAGCGCGTCCACCGAGATCTCCAGGCCGGGGGCGGTCACCGCGCCGACGTACTCGCCCCGGGCCGAGACCGCGTCGAAGGAGGTCGCCGTGCCGAAGTCGACGATCACGCAGGGCCCGCCGTACAGGGTGGTGGCGGCGAGCGCGTTCACGATGCGGTCGCTGCCGACCTCCTTGGGGTTGTCCATCCGGACCGGCACGCCGGTGCGGACGCCCGGCTCGACGACCACCGCCGTGACGTCGCCGTAGTAGCGCCGGGACATCTCCCGCATCTCGTTGAGCACCGACGGGACCGTGGAGCAGATCGCGATGCCGCTGATGTCGGCGTCCTTGAGCAACGGCGACTGCCCGAGCAGGCCCTGCAGCACCACCGCGATCTCGTCCGCCGTGCGGCGGGGGTCGGTCGCGATCCGCCAGTGCTCGATGACCTCTTCACCCTCGAACAGGCCCAGCACCGTATGGGTGTTGCTGACGTCGATGGTGAGCAGCATCCCCCGATTATGCCTCACGAAGATCTAGACCCAGGTCGAGTGCCGGGGCCGAGTGGGTGAGCGCGCCGACCGCCAGGTAGTCGACCCCGGTCTCCGCGACCGCGCGGGCCGCGTCCAGGGTCAGCCCGCCGCTCGACTCCAGCCGCGCCCGGCCGGCCACGAGGCGTACGGCCTCGGCGAGCTGGTCCACCGTGAAGTTGTCGAGCAGGATCTCGTCGGCGCCCTCGGCGAGGACCGGCTCGATCTGGTCGATCCGGTCCACCTCGACCTCGATGGGCAGGCCGGGGAAGGCCTGCCGTACGGCGCGGAAGGCCTCCGCGACGCCTCCGGCGGCCACGACGTGGTTGTCCTTGATGAGCGCGGCGTCGTGCAGGCCCATCCGGTGGTTCACGCCGCCGCCCGCCCGCACGGCGTACTTCTCCAGGACGCGCAGGCCCGGGAGGGTCTTGCGGCTGTCGCGCACGCGGGCGCCGGTGCCCTCGACGGCGTCCACCCAGCGCCGGGTCTGGGTGGCGACGCCGGACAGGTGGGTGAGGAAGTTGAGCGCGGTGCGCTCCAGCGTGAGCAGGTCGCGGGTGGCGCCGCGCACGGTCATCACCACGTCGCCGGGGCGCACGCGGTCGCCGTCCGCGGCGTGCCGCTCGACCTCGGCTCCCCCGGCGGCCTGGCGGAAGACGGCCTCGGCCACGGCCAGGCCGGCGACCACGCCCTCCTTCCGCGCCACCACGTCGGCGACCGCGCGCTGGTCCGCCGGGATCGTGGCGACCGAGGTGACGTCCTGTCCCCCGGCCAGGTCCTCGTCCAGGGCGGCGCGGACGAGGCCGAGCACGGCGTCCGGGTCGAGGCCGTTCTCGTCCAGTTCGGTCCGCAGGGCCTCGTGGGGCGTGTACGTCAAGGTCAGTCCTTCCGCCGTCAGGGCGATGTCGATGTGCGCCCGCCAGCGGGCGTCGTCGCGGTCGGGGTGGTCCTCCCGCCAGTGCGAGCCGCGCGTCTCCTCGCGCACGGTCGCCGCGGCAACCAGCGCGGACGCGACCGTGAGGAGGTTGGTCGCCTCCCACGACTCAGTGCAGGGCTCGACCGCGACCGGGGTCCAGCGGGCGTCCGAGAGCGCGCGGGCGACCTCCGCGAGGCTGCGGTCGCCGCGCAGCACCCCGGCGCCGCGGCTCATGTGGCTCTGGATCCGGGCGCGGGTACGCGGGTCCACCAGCCCTTCCGGCCGGTCGTCCCGTCCGGCGGGCTCACGCGGCGTCAGGTCGCGCGCGGCCAGGTCGGCGGCGATGCGCTCGCCGTAGACGAGCCCTTCGAGCAGGGAGTTGGAAGCCAGCCGGTTGGCGCCGTGGACGCCCGTGCAGGCCACCTCGCCGCAGGCGTACAGGCCGGGCACGCTGGTCCTGCCGTGCAGGTCGGTGCGCACGCCGCCGCTCGCGTAGTGGGCGGCGGGGGCGACGGGGATGGGCTCGGTGACGGGGTCGATGCCGTGCTCCCGGCAGACGGCGAGGATGGTCGGGAAGCGGGTCCGCCACTTGTCCTCGCCGAAGCCGGTGGCGTCCAGGTAGACGTGGTCGGCGCCGGTCTCGTGCATCCTCCGCATGATCGCCTTGGCGACGACGTCGCGGGGCGCGAGGTCGGCCAGTTCGTGGACGCCCCGCATGAAGCGCTCGCCCGCCGCGTCGGCCAGCACCGCGCCCTCGCCGCGCACGGCCTCGGAGACGAGGGGCTGCTGACCGGTCGAGCCCTCCCCGAGCCACAGGACCGTGGGGTGGAACTGCACGAACTCGATGTCCCTGACCACCGCGCCGGCCCGCAGGGCCAGCGCGACGCCGTCCCCGGTGGACACGACGGGGTTGGTGGTGGCCGCGTAGACCTGTCCCATGCCGCCGCTGGCGAGCACCACGGCCCCGGCCCGTACGGCGCCGACGCCGTCGTGGGCGCCCTCCCCCATCACGTGGAGCGTGACCCCGCAGGCGTGACCCTCGGCGTCGAGGAGCAGGTCGAGGGCGAGGGCGTGCTCGATGACCTCGATGCGGGGCTCGGCGAGCACCGCCTCGGCCAGCGCCCGCTGCACCTCGGCGCCGGTCGCGTCGCCGCCCGCGTGGACGATGCGGTTGCGCCGGTGGCCGCCTTCGCGGGTGAGCTGGAGCCCGCCGTCGACGTCCCGGTCGAACTCGGCGCCGTGGCTCATCAGCCGCTTGAGCGCGTCGGGGCCCTCGGTGACCAGGACGCGTACGGCCTCCTCGTCGCAGAGGCCGACCCCCGCGAGGAGCGTGTCCCTGAGATGCTCGTCGGGCGTGTCCTCGGGGTCGAGGACGGCGGCGATCCCGCCCTGGGCCCAGCGGGTGGACCCGGCCGACAGGACGTCCTTGGTGACCACCAGCACCCGCGCCCGCGGGTCGAGCTCGACGTGGCGCAGCGCCACGGTGAGGCCGGCGATACCGGAACCGATCACGACCGCGTCGGCCTCGACGGTCCAGCCGGGTGCGGGGGCGGTGAGTCTGCGTGCGAGCGCCACCATGAGGGGATCCCCTTTCGTCATAATGACGATAACGCCCCCCGCCAAGTGCTGCCGCCCCGCCCCCTCCTAGAAGGGGGGTACCGCGGGGCCGGTGCAGAGCTGGGCGGCCAGAGTGGCGTACGCCCATTCCTCCCACCTGTCCCGCGACCAGCCGCGGTCCTGCACGAAGAGCAGGTACAGCTGCGGGCTGAGCAGGCAGAACAGCAGGTCCGCGGCCATCGCGACGGAGACGTCGCGGCGGGCCCCGGGTTTGCCGACCAGCGCTTGGGCCGCCGCGTGGTGCACGGTGTAGCGCGGATCGGGCCCGTCGGGCCACTGCGCGGCGATCTGTGGATCGGTGGCCGCGGCGGACGCGATCAACGGCATGATCGGGGCGACCCGGCCGAGGATCTCGCCGGTGCCGCGAACAAGCGCGCCCAGCAGGTCCGCCGCGGTGGGCGCGGCACACGCGGCGCGGAACCATTCACGGTCCATGGTGGCCACCGGCTCGGTGTCCCCGGCGATGGACGTGTCGACGACGTCCTTGAACAGCGTGCGCTTGTTGCCGAAGACGAAGTAGACCGTCTGGACGGCCACGCCCGCCCGGTCGGCGACCTCCTGCAGGCTCGTCGCCCCGTAGCCCTGCGCGACGAACAGTTCCCGCGCCGCCTGGATGACCTTCTCCCGCGTACGGCGTGAGCGCTCGGCCCGTTTGTCCGGCCGCTTGACGGTGTCCATTGCGCGAGTATATCTCTAGAGTTCGTCACTAGAGTTTAACTCTAAAAACGGGGAGCGAGAGCCGATGGACAAGCCGAACACCCTCCGGGACGCGGGCGGGGCCGAGGCCGGACGGGATCAGGAGGAGGCGGTGCGCCGAGCGCTGGAGGAGTACTACCGCGCCGGAAAACCGCCGTGGGACACCGGCGTGACACCGCCCGAGCTGGTCGCCCTTGTCGAGGGGCACGGGGAGGGACACGATGCGCTGCCGCCCGGCCGCGCCCTGGAGCTCGGCTGCGGCACCGGAACCAACGCGATCTACCTGGCCCGGCACGGCTGGGAGGTCGTGGCCGTCGACCTGGTCGGCCGCGCGATCGAGCTGGCCCGGGAGAGGACGGAGGCGGCGGGAGTGGACGTACGGCTGCTGCACGGAGACGCCACCAGGCTCGACGAGCTGGACGCGCCCGGGCCCTTCGAGCTGTTCTTCGACCTGAGCTGCTACTGCGGCATCCCGCCGCACCGCCGCGACGCCTACGTCGCCGGACTCACCCGCCGCGCCGCTCCCGGCGCACGGCTGCTGATGTTCGGGTACGGCCCCGAGGCGTTCGACGACCCGATCTCCGGTGTCACCGCCGACGAGCTCCGCGCCCGGTTCGCCGGCTGGGAGCTGGTCGACACCACACCCGGCACGAACCCGGTGCCCACCTTCTGGTTCACGCTCCGCGCGCCTACAGGGTGAGCACCATGTTGTCGATCAGGCGGGTGGTGCCCACCTTGGCGGCGACGGCCAGGACCGCCTCGCCGCGGTGGTCGCCGCCCACCGGCGCGAACGTCGCGGGGTCGGCCAGGATCAGGTAGTCGAGCAGCAGCGGCGGGTCGAACCGGGCCGCCTCCTCCAGCACGGCCCTGGCCGCGTCGAGGACCCCGGCCGGCCCGGTCCTGGCCCGCGCCGCACCGGCACTCAGCGCCCGCGACAGCGCGAGGGCCGTACGGCGGTCGTCCTCGGAGAGGTACCGGTTGCGGCTCGACAGCGCCAGCCCGTCGGGCTCCCGTACGGTCGGGGCGGCCACGATCGACACCGGGACGTCGAGGTCGGCCGTCATCCGCCGGATCAGCGCGAGCTGCTGGGCGTCCTTCTGCCCGAATACCGCGACGTCCGGCCGCACGAGGTTGAACAGCTTGAGCACCACGGTCAGCACGCCGTCGAAGTGGCCCGGGCGGAAGGCGCCCTCGGCCGTCCCGCCCATGCCGCCCGCCGAGACCTCCACCTGCCGGTCGGGCAGGTACATGTCCTCGGCCGAGGGCGCGAAGACCACGCCCGCGCCCTCCTCCTCGCACACCCGGAGATCGGCGTCGAACGTGCGGGGATAGCGGGAGAAGTCCTCGTGCGGACCGAACTGCAGAGGGTTGACGAACACGCTCACCACCACGTGGTCGGCGTGCTCACGCGCCAGCCGGACCAGCGACCGGTGGCCCTCGTGGAGCGCCCCCATCGTGGGGACCAGGGCGATCCTTCCCGGGCCGAGAGAGTCCCTCGCCTTGACGAGGGCGGCCCGGTCGGCGGCCACGGTCACGTCCATATGTTCCCTCCCAGGGCATCCAGCAGGCGTTCGGCCGCCTCCGGCTTGAGCAGCCCCGCCGCCAGCGCCCGGTCGGCGGTGAGCCGCGCCAGGGCGACGTACGCGTCCGCGGCCTCGGGGGCGGCCAGGATGAGCGCGTCCACGTGTTTGCGCACCGTGCCCGCGTCGCCGCGGACGACCGGCCCGGTGAGCCCGCCGATGCCGAGACGCAGCACGTTGTCGAGGGCCGCGCCGAGCAGCGGCCCGAGCATGCGGCCGGGATGCTCGACACCGATCTTCGCGAGCAGCTCCTGCGACTCGGCGATGAGCGTCACCATGTGGTTGGCCGCGCCGGCGATCGCGGCGTGGTAGAGCGGCCGGTCCTGGTCGGCGATCCACACCGGCTCGCCGCCCATCTCGATGACCAGCGCCTCGGCCACCGGCCGCAGCATGTCCGGCGCGGTGACGCCGAACGAGCAGCCGTTGAGCTTGGTCAGGTCGTCGCTCCGGCCCGTGAAGGTCATCACCGGATGCAGCGCGAGCGGCAGCGCCCCCGCCTCGGCGGCGGGGTCGAGCACGCCGAGGCCGTACGCGCCGCTGGCGTGCACGAGCAGCTTGCCGCGCAGGTCGGCGCCGGTGGCCGCGAGGCCGGAGACCAGGCCGGGCAGCACGTCGTCCGGCACGGTCAGCAGCACGAGCTCGGACCTGGCGATGACCTCCTCCGGCCTGCTGAGCGCCTGGCCGAGACGGTCGGCGGCGCGGCGGCGCGACGCGTCGGACACGCCGCTGGCCGCCACCACACGATGACCCGCGAGCATGAGCGCGGCCCCGAGCACGGAGCCGACCCGTCCCGCGCCGAGCACTCCCACGGCGAGCCGCGCCGGGCGGTCACTTGTGTCCATGACGCCTCCCCTCGGTTCAGCGTAGCGGCGGCGCTCCCGCCGGCCCGGTGCCAGGTCGTGCCTCACGGATCAGGCCATGCCGAGCATGACCACGACGGGCCCGACGGTCGGATTTTGTCCCGTTTCTAACGGGCCTATGTTGAGCTACAGGTACGAATGTGACTGATTTTCGCCACGGCCCGCGCGTGTCGGTAGCGTGATGCGGTGTGGAGGTGACCTGGCGGGAGGCCGTCGAGCGCGCGCTCTACGGCGCGGAGGGCTTCTACCTGCGGGAGCGCCCGGACCGCCATTTCCGCACCTCGGTCCATGCCTCACCGGTCTTCGCCGAGGCGGTGCTGCGCCTGCTGGAACGGGTCGACGCGACCCTCGGGCGCCCCGGCGTGGTCGACTTCGTGGACGTGGGCAGCGGCGACGGCCTGCTGGCCGCCCGCGTCGTGGCCGCCGCGCCGCCGGACCTCGCGGCGCGCCTGCGGGCCGTCGCGGTGGACCTGTCCCCCCGGCCCCGCGGCCTCGATCCCCGGGTCGTCTGGGAGCCGGAGGTCCCGTACGGGGTCACCGGGCTCGTGGTCGCCAACGAATGGCTGGACAACGTGCCCCTCGACGTCGCCGAGGCGACCCCCGCGGGCCCCCGGCTGGTGCTCGTCGACCCGGCGACCGGAGCGGAGCGGCCCGGTCCCGTCCCCGATCCGGAGGACCTGGCCTGGCTGGACCGCTGGTGGCCGCTGGGCCCGGTCGGGGACCGCGCCGAGATCGGCCGCCCCCGCGACGAGGCGTGGGCCGGGGTGATCGCGCGGCTGACCCGCGGCACGGCGGTCGCCGTGGACTACGCCCATCTCGCCGGGCGGCGCCCCGCCCTCGGCACGCTGGCCGGCTACCGCGACGGCTCGCCGGTGCCCGCCGTACCGGACGGGTCGTGCGACGTCACGGCCCACGTCGCGCTGGACGCCTGCGCGGCGGCCGGCGAGCGGGCGGGCGCGGAGGCGACCACGCTCACGACGCAGCGGGAGGCCCTGCGCGACCTGGGGGTCACCGGCGCCCGGCCGCCGCTCGCGCTCGCGTCCGCCGACCCCGCCGGTTACGTACGCGCGCTCGGCCGGGCCTCGCAGGAGGCCGAGCTCATCGACCCCGCCGGTCTCGGCGGCTTCGGCTGGCTCGGCCAGTCCCGGTGTGGATGAGGAGACATCATGATCGCGAGAATCTGGCGCGCGAGCGCGACCCCGGAGGGCGCGAACGGCTACGAGCGGCACTTCACCGAGGCGGTCCTGCCCTCCCTGCGCGGCGTGGCCGGGCACCGCGGCGCCTACCTGCTGCGGCGCGACGCCGGCGGCCGGGTGGAGATCGAGGTCATGACCCTGTGGGACTCGATGGACGCGATCCGCCGCTTCGCCGGGGAGGACCCCGCGACGGCCGTCGTCGAGCCCGCGGCCCAGGCCGTCCTGCTCGGCTACGACACCACGGTCACCCACCACGCGGTCAGCGTGTCAGACGGCGACCTTCAGTGACTCCAGGCCGCGCATGATGTAGCTGGGCTTCCAGGTCGGCTCCTCGGCGAGCTCCAGGCGGGGCGCCAGCCGCAGCAGCGCGCCGAACGACTCCGCCATCTCGACCCGCGCGAGCGGGGCGCCGAGGCAGAAGTGGATGCCCGCACCGAACGAGATGTGCGGGTTGTCCGCCCGGCCGACGTCGAGACGGTCGGGGTCGTCGAAGACCTCGGGGTCCCGGTTCGCCGAGCCGAACAACAGCGCGATCTCCGCACCACGAGGGATCGTCACCCCGCCGGCCTCGACGTCCTCCAGCACCCACCGCTCGAACATCTGCGCCGGGGTGTCGTAACGCAGCAGCTCCTCGACCGCCGCCGGCATCAGGCCGGGGTCGGCGCGCAGCCGCTCCAGCTCGCCGGGGTTGCGGAACAGCGCCCACCACCCGCTGCCGGTGGCGTTGACCGTGGCCTCGTGCCCGGCGTTGAGCAGCAGCACGCAGGTGCCGATCAGCTCGTCCTCGGTGAGCCGGTCCCCGTCGTCCACCACCTGCGCGAGCGCGGAGATCATGTCGTCGCCCGGCCGCTCCCTGCGCGCCCTGGCCAGCCCGCGCAGGTACCCGGCGAACTCCGTCGCCGCGCGTACGGCCGTGTGCTGGACCTCCGGCGACGGGTTCAGCTCGTACATCCCGCAGATGTCGGCCGACCAGGGGCGCAGCAGGTGGCGGTCGGCCTCCGGCACGCCCAGCATCTCGGCGATCACGGTGACGGGCAGCGGCTCGGCCACCTCGGCCAGCAGGTCGCCGCCGCCGCGCTCGACCAGCCCCTCGGTCAGTTCCGCCGCGATCCTCCGTACGCGCGGGCGCAGCGACTCGACCATCCGGGGCGTGAACGCCTTGGACACCAGGCGGCGCAGCCGGGTGTGGACCGGCGGCTCCACATCGAGCATCCCGGCCCGGATCACCCGCCAGAAGGGCTCCTGGAAGTCCGGCTCGGGCTCCCGGCCGAACTCCTCGTGCGTGGCGGTGTGCAGGTAGGACCGGCCCAGGCGGCGGTCGCGCAGCAGCGCGTTGACGTCGGCGTGCCGGGCGACCAGCCATTGCCCGGTCGGCTCGAAGAAGCTGACCGGATCGTTGTCCCGCAGGTCGCGGTAGGCGTCGTACGGGTGAGCCACGAACTCCGGATTCCAGGGATCAAACCTCACATTGGACACCATAACGGTAAAGCGCCTCTCACCAGGGGACTTGCCGGATCGCCCGTTCTCCGGGTTATAGTGCGCTCAGGTCATGAGTGCCAGCGTCAAGCCCCGGCTTGCTGGCCGGCAACCCTCGCGCTCGCGGCGGGGTGCCCCGGGTGAGGACCGGGCCTGGCGCGCGGTGCGCCGGGCAAGCGCGGGCTCCGCCGTACGACGCCATGGCAGGGGTCCCCGACCCGAGGAGGCCTGGCGTTGTCCGCTCTCACCTTCGTCCCGCAGCAGCCCGCCAACCCCGTGTCCGAGCCGGTGCGCGTACCGGTGGTCGTGGGCGCCGACCTGGAGGTCCCGGTCCGGGGCGGCCGGCTCGTGCCGTACGCGAACCTCGACTACGCGGCGAGCGCGCCCTGTCTTGAGCCGGTGAACGCCGCCGTCGCGGCGGCGCTGCCGGCCTACTCCAGCGTGCACCGGGGCGCGGGCTACGCCTCGCAGCTCACGACCCAGCGGTACGAGCAGGCCAGGCACACCGTGCGGGCCTTCGTGGGCGCCCGCCCCGGCGACGCCCTCGTCTTCGTGCGCAACACCACCGACGCGATGAACCTGCTGGCCCGCAGCCTCCCCGAGGGCACCACGGTCGTCGTGTTCGGCACCGAGCACCACGCCTCGCTGCTGCCCTGGACCGACGCCGTACGACTCGCGCCGCCCGCCTTCCCCGGCGAGGCCGTCCGGGCCGCCGACGAGGCCCTCGCCGCGATCGAGGGCCCGGCCCTGCTCGTCGTGACCGCCGCGTCCAACGTCACCGGAGAGCTGTGGCCGATCGCCGGGCTCGCGCACATCGCGCACCGGCACGGCGCGCGGATCGCCGTGGACGCCGCCCAGCTCGTCCCCCACCGCGGGCTCAACCTCGCCGCGCTCGACCTCGACTACGTCGCCTTCTCCGGGCACAAGCTCTATGCGCCGTTCGGCGCGGGCGTGCTCGTCGGCCGGCCCGACTGGCTCGCCGCCGCCGACCCGTACCTGCGCGGCGGCGGAGCCGTGCGAGCCGTGGGCGAGACCACCGAGTGGAGCGACGACCCCGAGGCGCGGCACGAGGCGGGGACGCCCAACGTGCTCGGCGCGGTCGCGCTCGCCGCCGCCTGCGACGCCCTGGCCGCGACCGGCTGGACTCCGTTGGTGCGGGAGGAGGAGCGGCTGCTCGCCCGCCTGCGCGCCGGGCTCGCCGCGATCCCCGGCGTACGCGAACTGTCGCTGTGGGGCCCGGACCACCCGCGGGTCGGGATCGTGTCGTTCGTCGTGGAGGGCCGCCCGGCCCGGGAGGTCGCCGAGATCCTCTCGGCCGAGCACGGCATCGGCGTCAGGGACGGCAAGTTCTGCGCCCACCCGTTCGTCCGCCACCTCCTCGGCGGCACCGAGGACGAGGGCTGCGCGGACGGCACGGTGAGCGCCGTACGCGCCTCGATCGGCATCGGCACGACCGAGGAGCACGTCGACCGCCTCATCACCGCCCTCCGCGACATCGCCCCCGCCTGACCCCGACCGCCGTGGCTTTCGCCGGTGGGTGACGGGCGTGAAAGCATGGACGGTATGACCGAGCAGGACGGCCCGCGTGTCGAGCGAGTGGTGGGCATCGGGGCCGGGGCGGACGCGGTGCGGCCGGGAGGGCTCGCGACGGAGGACCTGATCCTCGACATCGGGCCGCAGCATCCGTCCACGCACGGGGTGCTGCGGCTGCGGCTCGTCCTTGACGGTGAACGGATCGTGGCCGCCGAGCCGATCGTCGGCTACATGCACCGCGGTGCGGAGAAGCTGTTCGAGGTGCGCGACTACCGGCAGATCATCGTGCTGGCCAACCGGCACGACTGGCTGTCGGCGTTCGCCAACGAGCTGGGCGTCGTGCTCGCGGTCGAGCGCATGATCGGCATGCAGCCCCCGCCGCGGGCGGTGTGGGCCAGGACCCTGCTGGCCGAGCTCAACCGCGTGCTCAACCACCTGATGTTCCTCGGCGGCCATCCGCTGGAGCTGGGCGCGGCCGGCCCGGTCTTCCCCGCCTTCCGGGAGCGGGAGACGCTGCAGTACGTCATGGAGGAGATCTCCGGCGGCCGCATGCACTACATGTTCAACCGGGTGGGCGGGCTGAAGGAGGAGCTGCCCGAGGGCTGGCTCGGCCGCGTGACCACCGCCGTGGCGGCCGTGCGGCGGCGGCTGCCCGACATCGAGGAGCTGGTCGCGGGCAACGAGATCTTCGTGGCGCGCACCCGCGGCGTCGGCGTGCTCGACCGTGAGACGATCATGCAGTACGGCGTGAGCGGCCCGGCCGCGCGGGCCTCGGGGGTGGACTTCGACCTGCGGCGCGACGAGCCCTACCTCGCGTACGGCGAGCTGCCCGTGAAGGTCGTGACCCGCTCGGCGGGAGACTGCCAGGCGAGGTTCCAGGTGCTGCTCGACCAGGTCAAGGTGTCGCTCGACCTGGCCGACGCCTGCGTGGAGCGGCTGCGCCACCTGCCGCCCGGCCCGATCAACCAGCGCCTGCCGAAGGTGCTCAAGGTGCCGGAGGGCCACACGTACGCCTGGACGGAGAACCCGCTCGGCCTCAACGGCTACTACCTGGTGTCACGCGGCGAGAAGACCCCCTGGCGGCTCAAGCTGCGCAGCGCCTCCTACAACAACGTCCAGGTGCTCCGCGAGATGCTGCCCGGCCACTCGGTCGCCGACCTGATCGCGGTCCTCGGATCGATGTTCTTCGTGGTCGGCGACATCGACAAGTAGGCCGGTAGGCAGGGGTCAGCTCTCCCCGTTGGGCTTGCCGGGCACCCGGCAGCAGTGTTCGAGGAAGAGCGCGGCGCAGATCAGGATCACGCACGCCACGAACGACCCGCCGCCGACGATCGCGTCCTGGCGGGGCTTGTCCAGGTCGAGCAGGTCCAGCACACGCAGGACGAAACCGGCGAAGACCCCGGCGAACGCCGCGCCCGCGTACGCGGTGGCCTGGGCCAGCGCCGCCAGTCGAGCGACGGCGAGCGGCTCGACGGGCTTGGTGTCCGGGCGGCGCAGGATCCTCGCCCGGGTCAGCCAGCCCGTGTACGCCTCACCGAGCGCGAGCAGCAGCACGGTGGGCACCGCGGTCCACGGCAGTGTGGGCACCACGGAGTAGGACTGCCGCAGCAGGCCCCAGGTGATCACGGCGAACACGACCACGAGACCGACGAGCACGCCGGGATTGCTGGGCTTCACGCGGGGTCTCTCCTCGTCAGGCCGGGGGTTCGAGCACGAGGTCGGTGCGCAGCCGCACCCCGCTCTGGTCCAGGTCGGCCAGCAGGGCCGCGACCGACCCGCGCCCGGGCAGCACCGCCGAGGGGTCCGCCTGGGCCCACGGCACCAGGACGAACGCCCGCTCGTGCGCGCGGGGATGCGGGAGGGTGAGCTCGGGGTCGTCCGACATCAGCGTGCCGACCGCGATCAGGTCCACGTCGAGGGTCCGGGGGCCCCACCGCTCCGCGCGCTCACGGCCGAAGGCGTTCTCGACGCTGTGCGCCCGGTCGAGCAGGGCGCGGGGGTCGAGCATGCTCTCGGCGACGACCACCGCGTTCAGGTACGCGCCCTGGGTGGGTCCGCCGACCGGTTCGGTCTCGTAGACCGGCGACGCCGCCACGAACGTGAGCCCGGGGGCGTCGAACAACGCGTCGACGGCGCCCTGGAGGTTCTCGATGCGCCGGCCGAGGTTGCTGCCGAGTGCGATCACGACCCTCATGCGCGCCCCCTTCTGATCGTCACCACCACGTCGTCGAACGGCAGCGGGATGGGCGCCGCCGGTTTGTGCACGCTGACCTCCGCCTCCTCGACCATGTCGTGGGCCAGGCAGGCCGCCGCCAGCCGCTCGGCGAGGGTCTCGATGAGATTGACCGGCTCGCCCTCCGCGATCCGGACGAGCTCCAGTGCCAGCGCGCCGTAGTCGACCGTCAGGGTGAGGTCGTCGGCCGCCGCCGCCGGGGCGGTGTCGAGACGCAGGCAGACGTCGATCACGAACTCCTGGCCGAGCTCGCGCTCGGCCGGCAGGCACCCGTGCCTGCCGCGCGCCCGCAACCCCGTCAACCGCACCGCGTCGCGGCTCACTGCTCCTGGTCCTCCTCCTCGTCCTCGTCGTCGCTCTGCAGGACCGGAGATCCGTGGTAGAGCCACAACCGCCAGCCCCCGGAGGTCCGCACATAGGTGCTGGAGGCGACGACCCGGCCGGCGGCGAAACCCGGTTCGTCGCTGTCGGCGGCGGTGAGGATGTTCTCCGCGCAGGTGACCACCGCGACGTCACCGAGCACGGTGGTCTGCACGTCGGTCAGCACGAACTGGATGTACGTCGTGTTGGCCATGATGAGCGCCCACGAGCGCAGCACCTCCGACCGCCCGCTCAGCATGGGCCAGCCGGGATGGACGCACAGCGCCGGACGTCCCGGGACGTCCTCGATCCATATCTCCGACATCCTGTCGAGGTCGCCCGCCTCGATGGCGTTGTAGAACGCCTGGTTGAGCTCCTCGATGTCCTTCATGGGCGTCCCTGTCGGCATATCCTCACCGGCTCTCGTCGGCATGTCGCGCGGCTGAGTGTCGTGCGGCTACTGCGTCCCGTCCGCCTGCCGCGTGTCGTACGCCTGCTGCCCTCCAGGTGGCGGCGACGCGCACCGCGTCGGCGTTCGGCCGCACCCGGTGGACCCTGACGCACCACGCCCCGGCCTGCGCCGCGAGCGCGGTGACGGCGATGGTGGCGTCGTCGCTGCCGTCGAAGGGGCGTGGCTCGCCGTCCGGCCCGGCCAGCAGCCGGCCGAGGAACCGCTTGCGCGACGCCCCGATCAGCAGGGGATGGCCGAGCTCGTTCAGCTCGGCGATGCCGGCCAGCAGGGCCCAGTTGTGCTCGGCGTTCTTGGAGAAACCGAGGCCGGGGTCGAGCACGATCTGCTCCTCCCGCACGCCCTCGGCCAGCACGGAGTCGACCCGCTTGCGCAGTTCCTCCGCCACCTCGGTCAGCACGTCGCCGTAGACGGCCCGGGTGTCCATGTCGCGGCTGTGCCCGCGCCAGTGCATCACGACGTACGGCACGCCGGTCGCGGCCACCACGCGCGGCATCGCCGGGTCGGCCAGGCCGCCGCTCACGTCGTTAACCAGAACGGCTCCGGCGGCGACGGCCGCCTCGGCGACCTCCGCCCGCATGGTGTCGACGCTGACCGTGACGCCCTCCTGGGTGAGGGCGCGGATCACCGGCTCGACGCGGCGCAGTTCCTCCTCCAGCGAGACCCGGGCCGCTCCCGGACGGGTGGACTCGCCGCCCACGTCCACGATGTCCGCACCCTCGGCCACCAGGTCGAGGCCGTGCCGGATCGCGACGTCGGGATCGAACCACTGCCCGCCGTCGGAGAAGGAGTCGGGGGTCACGTTGACCACACCCATGACCAGACAGCGCTCAGCCTCCGGCATGCCGGGCACGCTCGACGTGGTCATGGGGTCCAGCCTAGTGCCCGGTTCGGCAGGGCTCGTCCGGCAGGAGCGCACCCGCCCACTCAACCACGCAGGATCAGCGACATGGCCTCGGCCCGCGTCGCCTCGCTGGTGCGGAAGTCGCCCCGGACGGCCGAGGTGATCGTCTTGGCGCCGGGCTTGCGCACACCGCGCATGGTCATGCACATGTGCTCCGCCTCGATCACCACGATCACCCCGCGCGGCTCCAGCACCTGCATCAGGCCGTCGGCGATCTGCGAGGTCATCCGCTCCTGCACCTGCGGCCTGCGGGCGTAGACGTCCACCAGCCTGGCGAGCTTCGACAGGCCGGTGATGCGCCCCTTCTCGTTCGGCGTGTACCCGATGTGCGCCACGCCGTGGAACGGCAGCAGATGGTGCTCGCAGGTGGACATCACCTCGATGTCCTTGACGAGCACCATCTCGTCGTGGTCCGCGTCGAACATCGTGGTCAGCGCGTCCTCGGGACGCTGCCCCAGACCCGCGAACTGCTCGGCGTACGCCCGCGCCACCCGGGCGGGGGTGTCGCGGAGCCCGTCGCGATCGGGGTTCTCCCCGATCGCGATCAGGATCTCGCGTACGGCCTTCTCGATCCGGCCGTGGTCGAATCCGGAAGGCGGTTCCGCCGCGTGCGGCTCGGCCACGGTCAGGCCTCGTCCCGCTGCGCCGGCTGGTCGTTCACCCACGGGGCCGAGCCGGAGCCGCCGGCCGGGAGCGCCGAGCCGTTGCCGTTGGCCCGCTCCTTCGGCGTGATGACCGGAGGACGGTCCGACGGGAGGCGCTTGCCGTACCCGGCGTAGGAGGGCCGCTTCTCCTTGGTCACCACGGGCGAGAAGATCTCGAGGACCTGCTCCCGGGAGAGCGTCTCCTTCTCCATGAGCTCCAGCACCAGGTTGTCGAGCACGTCGCGGTACTGGACGAGGATCTCCCACGCCTGGTCGTGCCCGCTCTCGATGAGGCGGCGGACCTCCTCGTCGATCGCCGAGGCGATCTGCTCGGAGTAGTCGCGCTCGTGACCCATCTCGCGGCCGAGGAAGACCTCGCCGTTGCCGCTGCCGAACTTGCGGGCGCCGAGCCGCTCGCTCATGCCGTACTCGGTGACCATGCGGCGGGCGATCGAAGTCGCCTTCTCGATGTCGTTGGACGCGCCGGTGGTGGGCTCGTGGAAGACGAGCTCCTCCGCGGTGCGGCCGCCGAGCAGCATGGCGAGCTGGTCCATCATCTCGGACCGGGTCGCGAGGAACTTGTCCTCCATCGGCAGCGTCATCGTGTAACCGAGGGCGCGGCCGCGCGACAGGATCGTGATCTTGTGGACCGGGTCGGAGTTGGGCAGCGCGTGGGCCACCAGGGCGTGCCCGCCCTCGTGGTAGGCGATGATCTTCTTCTCCTGGTCCGACATGACCCGCGACTTGCGCTCCGGACCGGCCATCACGCGGTCGATCGACTCCTCGAGGGTCGACATCGTGATGAGCTTCTGGTCCTGCCGGGCGGTCAGCAGAGCCGCCTCGTTGATCACGTTGGCGAGGTCGGCGCCGGTGAAGCCGGGGGTCCGGCGGGCGATCACGTCGAGGTCGACGTCCTGCGCGAACGGCTTGCCGCGGCCGTGGACGCGCAGGATGCCCTTGCGGCCCTCCAGGTCGGGCCGGTCGATGACGACCTGACGGTCGAAGCGGCCGGGACGCAGCAGGGCGGGGTCGAGGATGTCCGGCCGGTTGGTCGCGGCGATGAGGATCACGCCGCCCTTGACGTCGAAGCCGTCCATCTCGACGAGAAGCTGGTTGAGCGTCTGCTCACGCTCGTCGTGGCCGCCGCCGAGGCCCGCGCCGCGGTGCCGGCCGACGGCGTCGATCTCGTCGATGAAGATGATCGCGGGGGCGTTCGCCTTGGCCTGCTCGAACAGGTCACGGACGCGGGAGGCGCCGACGCCGACGAACATCTCGACGAAGTCGGAACCGGAGATCGAGTAGAAGGGCACGCCCGCCTCGCCGGCCACGGCCCGGGCGAGCAGGGTCTTGCCGGTGCCGGGCGGGCCGTACAGCAGGACGCCCTTGGGGATCTTGGCGCCGATGGCCTGGAACTTGGCCGGGGCCTGCAGGAACTCCTTGATCTCCTGGAGCTCCTCGATGGCCTCGTCGGCGCCGGCCACGTCGGCGAAGGTGGTCTTGGGGGTGTCCTTGGTGATCAGCTTCGCCCGCGACTTGCCGAAGTTCATGACCCGGGAGCCGCCGCCCTGCATCTGGTTCATGATGAACAGGAAGATCAGGACGATGACGATGATCGGCAGGAAGCTGGCGAGGAGGCTGAGGAGGAAGTTCTCCTTCGGCACCTCGACGGTCCAGCCCTCGGACGGCTTGGACGTGTCGAGCGCCTGGGTGAGCTGGACACCCTGCCCTTCGACCCAGGGCGCCTGGATGCGGGTGACGCTCTTGTTCTGCACCGTGATCGGCTGCTTGAGCGTCAACTCGACCCGCTGGTCCTTGTCGACCACCGTCGCGCTCTTGACATTGCCCTGCTGGATCTGCTGGACGACCGTCGAGGTGTCGGCGGTGGTGTAGTTGCCGTCCCCGCCGAACATCGTGGTGACGAGCAGGAGAAGCAATACGATGCCCAGGATCCACAGGAGTGGGCCACGTGTAAATCGCTTGAGATCCATCCGTTGCGGAACCCCGGCGGGCCCGTCCCTTCCTGACCAAGGCCTGCCCCGGGCGGACCCGGGGTCGCGGCATCCGTTACCGCTCCTTCTGGCTACCGAGGGACGCCGAACGGCTCCCCACGGATATCCGAAGGTACACCCGGCCGCCGCGTCGGGTAACTGCCCGAGCGGCTCCGGCTTTGCCTTTCCAACGTACGTCAGCCAACCCCGTGTTCCCCGACCTGGCGCCCAATAACGCACGATCGGCGGGGCACTTCGCTAAGGGCTTACTCCCCTCCGTACACATGCGGCGCAAGAGTCCCGATGAACGGCAGGTTGCGATAGCGCTCGGCGTAATCGAGACCGAACCCGATGACGAACTCGTTGGGGATGTCGAAACCGACGTATCGGACGTCCATCTCGACCTTCACCGCGTCCGGCTTCCGGAGCAGCGTGCAGATCTCCACGGACGCCGGACTGCGCGACCTCAGGTTGTTCAACAGCCACGAAAGGGTGAGGCCCGAGTCGATGATGTCCTCGACCACGAGCACGTGCCGGCCGGCGATGTCGGTGTCGAGGTCCTTCAGCACCCGCACGACGCCCGACGACTTGGTCCCCGCGCCGTACGACGACACGGCCATCCAGTCCATCTGAACGGGCACGTGCAGCGCGCGGGCGAGGTCGGCCATGACCATCACCGCGCCCTTCAGCACACCGACGATCAGCAGTTCCGTGCCGGCGTAGTCGGCGTCGATGCGGCCGGCCAGCTCCTTTATCTTCGCCTGCAGCTCCTGCTCCGAGATGAGGACGCGGGAGAGGTCCTTGCCCATGTCTGCTGCATCCACCTGGGGTTTTCCTTACGCGAGCGAGACGTTGTCCACAGCGAAGACAAGGGTGCCACAGCGCCTGACCACAACCACCCCCCCGGGTAGGTCCACCCCCTTCTGCCCGTGCCAGCCGGTCACCAGCCGGTCGACCGCCTCGATGTGCACCGCCGCGAGCGCGGAGGCGTGCGCCCCCGCCTCGACGGCGGCGCGCCTGATCACCCGCCGCCGCACCGCCGCCGGCATGTCCGCGAGATCGGGCACCCTCAGCTCCCCCGCCGGTCCCCGCGACCGCGCGTGGACCTCCGCGGCCCACCCGTCCAGGGCGTCCGCGTCGTCCCGGCACAGCCGTGCCGTACGGGCGAGCGCCTCGGCGATCCCCGGTCCCAGCGCGTCCTCCAGCACCGGCAGGACGTCGTGCCGCACGCGGACCCTGCGGTAGACGCGGTCGTCGTTGTGCGGGTCGTCCCACGGCCGCAGGCCGAGGGCGGCACAGGCCTGCCGGGTGCGCTCCCGGCCGAGCCACAGCAGCGGCCGCCGGTAGATCCCGGAGACCTCCGCCATACCGGACAGGGACCGGGAGCCGCTGCCCCGGGCCAGCCGCAGCAGCACGGTCTCCGCCTGGTCGTCGAGGGTGTGGCCGAGCAGGACCGCGGCGGCGCCCAGCCGGTCGGCCGCGGCCGACAGCGCGGCGTAGCGCGCGTCCCGCGCCGCCGCCTCGGGGCCGCCGGCCGTCCCCACCGTGACGGTCAGCGCCTCGGCCGGGCCGAGGCCGAGCGCGGGCGCGAGCCGTACGACGTCGCGGGCCCGCCCGGCCGAGCCCTCCTGCAGGCGGTGGTCGACGGTCAGCAGCCCGGCGCGCAGGCCGAGGCGCGGGGCCGCGAACCCGGTGGCCGCGGCCAGCGCCAGCGAGTCGGCGCCGCCGCTGCAGGCCACCAGGACCAGTGGCCCCGGTCCCGCGTCCGGTTTCGCGCGCGCGGCGAGGTCCGCGAGCGACAGCCGTACGGCACGGCGGACGTCGGCGACGGCGGGATGCGGGCCCATGCGCCCATTCTCGCGGTGTCCCGCGCGAGCGCGGGTCAGCACGGGTGAGGAGGAGCCCGGCTCAGGAGGAGCGCGGCTCAGGAGGAGCGCGGCTCAGGGGGAGGTGGCGAGGACCCGGGACATCCAGGCGTGGGGGTCGGCGATCTCGTCGCGGTCGGGCAGCGTCTCCGGCGAGGTCCAGACCTTGTTGAACCCGTCCATCCCGGCCTCGTCCACCACCGTGCGGACGAAGCGGGAGCCCTCGGCGTACTGCTTCATCTTCAGCTCGATGCCGAGCAGCCGGCGGACCAGCTGGTCGACGCGGGAGCCGCCCTCGCGGCGGCGCTGGAACTTGGCGCGGATCTCGGCGACCGACGGCACCACGCTGGGCCCGACCGCGTCCATCACGTAGTCGCCGTGCCCCTCGACCAGCGTCATCACGGCCGTGACCCGATCGAGCACGGCCTTCTGCTCGGGCGTCTGGATGGCCTCGATGAGATTGCCCTCGCCGCCCTTGAAGGCGTCCGCCACCGCGTCGGAGGCGGCGCGCAGGCGCTCCAGCAGCGTCGCGAGGTCCATCTCGGAGGCGAGGAGGAACTCGGTCATCTGGCCGCGCACGTACTCCCGCAGCCAGGGCACGCCGGTGAACTGCACCCGGTGGGTCTCCTCGTGCAGGCACACCCAGAGGCGGAAGTCGCGCGGGTCGACGCCGAGCTCGCGCTCGGCGTGCACGATGTTCGGCGCGACCAGCGTCAGCCGGCCGGTCGGCGCGACGCCGGACGGGTCCGGCGGGAGGAACAGCTCGTACTGCCCGAGCACCCGGGAGGCGAGGAAGGCCAGCACCGCGCCCACCTCGAGACCCGTGATGCGCGAGCCGACGGCGCCGACGATCGCCGGCACGTTGGACATCTTCTGCGTCAGCGGCTCCAGCACGACCCGGAAACCGTCGACGTTGGCGCGGATCCAGCCGGGGCGGTCCACCACCGTCGCCGCCTCCGGCGGGGCCGAGTCGATGCGGGTGAACTCCCGCACGTGCCCCTCGGCGTCCCGCGACAGCCGCCGGAGTTCGAGGACGGCCTGCCTGGCCTCCTCGCGGCTCACCTGCGGGCCCGGTCGCACGAGGCGCACTCCGGTCGTGACGGCCAGATCCCAGTCGATCACCTGCATACTCACCACCGTACGTTCTCCGCCTGCCCGCCGCGCGGGCAGCCGAGCGGGATCCGACACCTCAGCTCTGGGAGACGATCGTGGCCATCTTGTCGAGCGCCGCTATGGCCTGCGTCGGATCGGCCACCTGATCGGCCATGAACGCGAAGGTCAGCAGCCGGCCCTCGGATGTGTACGCGATCCCCGCCAGGGTGTTCACGCCGTTCAAAGTGCCCGTCTTCGCGCGGACCAATCCGGCGCCGGCCGCCGAGCCGGACCTGCCGTACCGGTTGTGCAGGGTCCCGGTGAAGCCGGCGACCGGCAGTCCGCTGATCAGCGAGTGCAGGCCGGGGTGCGCCGGGGACGCCGCCAGGGCCAGGATCCGGGCGAGGCCGCCGGGCGTGATCCGGTTCCTGGTGGAAAGGCCGCTGCCGTCGTGGACCTCCACGCCCTCGGCCACGCCGAGACGGGTGAGCACGCGGCGGACCGTCGCGGCCACGCCCTCGAACGTGTGCGGCTGGCCCTCCTTCACGGCGGCCTGGCGGGCGAGCGCCTCGGCGAGGTCGTTGTCGCTGTGCGTGAGCATCCGCTCCACCAGCGCGTAGACCGGCCCCGACTCCACCCGGGCCAGTTCCTGGGCGGCGGCCGGGGCCCGGCCCGGGCCGACGTCCCTGCCCACCTTGACGCCGTTCTTCCTGAGCAGCGCGGCGAACGCGCCGGCGGCGGTCTGCGCCGGGTCGGGCACCCGCGCGCCGTTCGCCGCCCGGCCCTCGTCGATCATGAGCGCGGACACCGGTGCGACACTGCCCTCGGGGATGTACGTCGGCTTCCAGCCCGGCGCCGTACGCGGCCCGCCGAACAGGGACGCGTCGTACGACAGGTCGGCCGAGGTCACGCCGGCCGCCTTCAACGCCTTGGCCGTACGGGAGGCGAGCTGGTCGAGCGACGCCGGCCTCGGGTAGGCGTCCTTCCGCTCCGCGGCGCTCGTCCCCGGCCCGGCCAGGGTGGGGTCGCCCCCGCCGACCAGGACGATCGAGCCCGGGGCGGTCCCCTTGACCACCCGGGTCGCCAGGCGGGCGTCGGGGCCCACCGAGGCCAGCACGGTCACCGCGGTGACGACCTTCGTGGTGGAGGCGGGGGTGATGGGAGTGCCCGAGCGGCCGTCGAACACGGTGGCGCCGGTCGTCACGTCGAGGACGATGCCGGCCACGCTGCCGCCCAGGGCGGGGTCACCCATCGCAGCGGCGAGCCGGGTGGTCAAAGTACCCTTGGCGGGGAGAGCCCCATCCCCCACCGCGGCCAGAACCGGACCCGCGGTCACCAGGGGGATCGGGTTCGGCTTCGGGGACGCGACCGGAGCCGGGGTCCTGTCGGCGTCATGGGCGATCAGATAGCTGCCCGCGAGGACGACGAAGATCTGCAGCAGGGCGAGGGTGGACACCACCACCCAGCGCTCACGTCGCACCACGTCACCCTCACTTCGCGCCGACCTTGAACACGCTTACGAGACATTAACGCCAGCCCGGGAGACCGGGGACTCATGCGGAGGAACGAGTGGAGTTCGACGTTGTCGTTGAGATTCCCAAGGGACAACGGAACAAGTACGAGGTGGACCACAAGACCGGCCGCATTCGCCTGGACCGCATGCTCTTCACGTCGACCCAGTACCCCGCTGACTACGGGTTCATCGAGGACACGCTGGGCGAGGACGGAGACCCGCTCGACGCGCTGGTGCTGCTCCAGGAGCCGACCTTCCCCGGCTGCCTCATCAAGTGCCGGGCGGTCGGGATGTTCCGGATGACCGACGAGAAGGGCGGCGACGACAAGGTGCTGTGCGTCCCGGCCACCGATCCGCGGATGGAGCACATCCGCGACATCCACCACGTCGCCGAGTTCGACCGGCTGGAGATCCAGCACTTCTTCGAGGTCTACAAGGACCTCGAACCCGGCAAGTCGGTCGAGGGCGCCAACTGGGTGGGACGCACCGAGGCCGAGGCCGAGATCGTCGCCAGCATCAAGCGGTACGAGGAGATCGACCACCAGGGCGAGGACCACTGAGCCGGTGCCGCGGGGGGCACTAGGCGGGCCGGGTGGCGCCGACGAGATCATGGCGCCAGATGGGTGAGATGCGGACCACGTCCCCCGTCTGGGGGGCGTGGACCATCAGGCCGCGCCCGATGTAGAGGCCCACGTGATGGATGGTGCCGGGGCTGCGGCTCAGCCTGCCGTAGAACAGCAGGTCGCCGCTGCGCAGTTCCCTGAGCGGGACGTGCCGTCCCGAGGTCCACTGGGTGCCGGTCCAGTGGTCGAGTGAGACCCCCGCCCGCTGCCAGGCCCGCATGGTCAGTCCCGAGCAGTCGAACCCCGACGGGCCGGCCGCGGCCCACACGTACGGTTTGCCGATCTGTTTGAGCGCCCATTGGGCGGCCTCCCCGCCCCGCCCGGACGGCAGCCGGGCCGCCCAGCCCGGGATCGCCATGCCGCTCCGCGCGGGGGGAGCCTGGCGCCGGGATCTCTGTCTGGCCGCGCTCCTCGCCTGTCTCAGCTCGTCGACGCGGGCGCGGGCGGCGTCCAGGCGTTCGGAGATCTCCTCTTTCTCCCGCTCGATCAGCCGGGTCTGGCCGAGCTGGTCCGCGACGGCCCGCTGCGCCGCGTCCCTCGCCCGCCGGACCTCGTCGGCGGTGCGGGACTGCTCGGCGTACGCGCGGGCCGCCTGTTCTCGGAGGATCTCGTAGATCTTCCGCGCGTCGTCCATCTCCGCGAGCGTCGCGTTCTGTTCGTCGCCGAGTTGCGTCAGCACGCTGGCTCTTCGCAGGAACCCGTCCGCGTCGTCCCAGCCGCCGAGCACGGCCGCGGCGGACGGCGCCAGCCGCAGCCGGCCGTACCCCTGGGCCACCCGGGTGATCACCACGCTCCGCAACCGGTCGAACTCGCCGGCCGCCTGGCCGACCCGCCGCTCCGACTGCTCGTAGGCGGCGCGCGCCTGCTCCAGGCGTACGAGCTCTCCGTTGTACGCCTCGACCAGCCGCTCGGCGTCGGCGTCCAGCGCGTCCCGGCGGGCCTGGGCGGTGGCGAGATCGGCCGACGCTCTGCCCAGCTCCCGCGCCCGCTCCTGCACCTGCTGCCGCGCCCTGGCGACGTCCTTCGACGACGGCTTCGGATCGGCTCCCGCCGGGGCCCCCAACGTGAGGACCAGACTTGACCCGAGCCCGGCGACCAGCCCCGATGCCCTGAGGAGTGGCATTCCTTCCCCTTCCCTGCTCCACTCCCCTCAGTTCCCAGTGACTACTCTCCGTACACATCTAAGGTACGCCCAGTAATTGGCCTATGTGATAGGTCGTCCTTTTTGCCGGAGGAAGAGGGGGCCGGGTGCGGGCTCGGAAGCCGGCGGGCAGTCCCCTCCTCCACGCCGGTGGCCCGGCGTGCGCGGATAGTGGAAACGTCCTTCGTGATGATGCTGGTGTTCACGGTGAGGCGGGCGGCGTCCCGGCCAGTGCGCCGGCGGAGGCCCGCCCCTCGGTGGGCCGCCGGTGGGCGGATCCGTGGGGTCGTCGCCGGAGCCGCCGGGGTCGTCCGAGCCGCCCGGGCCGCCGGAACCCGGACCGCCGGAACCCGGACCGCCGGAACCCGGACCGCCTGAGCCGGGGTCGTCGCCGGACCCGGGGTCCGGCGGCGTGGCCGTCTCGCCGGGCGGCGACGGCGCGGAGCCGGAGGGCCTGGTCGTGGGTGGGGTCCTGGGCGGGGTCGTGGGCGGCGCCGCCGGGCTGCGCGTCGGCTCGTGGTGACGCGGGGGCCGGACGGTGGCCGGAGGCACGGGAGCGGGCAGGGGCGCCGGCCGGGGCAGGACGACCGGATCGGCCCGCCGTACGGAGCCACCGGGCTCGGCCGTGTCCCCCGAGCCCGAGGGCTCGGGTGAGCGGTCGTCCCCGTCGTCCGAAGATCCAGGAGAGGCCGTGTCCCCAGCGTCCCCGGCCGGGCCGGAACCGGTCGCGGCCGGGGCCTCGACCGCCGGGGGCCGGTGGCCGACGAACGAGTCGGCGGCCCGCTCACGCAGGTCACCGGCGAACTGGGCGAACACGAGCGCGATCGTCGCCACCGCCGCGACCGCCGCCACCGCGCCGGCCACGGCCTGGGCGAGCCGCCCCTCGCGCCGCGCCCCCGTCCTGGGGAAGCCCGCCGCGCTCAGCCCGCCGACGCGTTTGGCGACGTACCGCCGGTAGGGCACGAGCTCGGGGTCGATGAAGCTGCTGAGCACCCGCACGCGCAGCGTCTCGGGCAGGGCGACCCGGGGCAGCAGGGAGAACACCTTGGCCGGGGAGACCTGCCGGACGCGGTGCCGCGCGCAGGTCTCGCAACGGGCGATGTGACGGGTGAGCTGTCCGCGCGCCTGCGGGGTGAGCTCACCGGAGAGGCCCTGGAGGATCGCCGCCGCCCGCGCACAGTCGTGCGAGGCGCGCCGGGCGAGGATCTCGGCCGTCACCGTCTCACGCAGGCGTTCGGTGGCGGCGTCGAGGAGGGCCCGGGCGTACCGGTCGCCGGTCCCGAGCACGGCGGCCAGGTCTCCGGTGTCCATGTCGTGCCGGGCGACCAGTTCGAGCACCTCGCGGTCCTCCGCGGACAGCGCGGCCACGGCGCCGCCGGCGGCCAGGCGCAGGTCGGTGTCGCCCTCGCCGTCCCCGGCGCGGGGGAAGGGCGCGGTCGGCACAGGGGTGGCCCCCGGCTCCGGGCCGCCCTCCTCCCCGGGGGTGCGGCGGCGCACGCACTCACCCCTGGCCAGGGCGTACAACCAGGGGCGCAGCATGCCCGGATCGGCGAGCGACCCGACGAGGGCCTCCGCGGCGATCAGCGTGTCGCGCAGGGCGACCTGGGCGGCGTCGGGCCCGGCCAGCAGCGCCCTGCAGTATCGGTAGAGCCCTTCGGCGTAGGTGTCGTAGAGAGCGGACAGCGCCCCCGGATCCCGGGCACGCAACGCCTCCACCAGGACGCCATCATTCATATACGGAGAGTAAATGCTTGGTAACTACCCGCTCCACCCATTCAGCCGAAGTCGTTTCCTCCGTCCGTCCGTCTGACGGACGAACATCCTTCTCATCACCATTTGTGCTCATCGGCCCGCGCAGCGGCGCCGGCGGGAGACGATGCGTGGGTGAACGGGCGCAGATCGTGGTGGCCGATCCTGTTTGCCGTGGCGGTGGTCGCCGCACTCGCCGTCGCGGTGAGCGTGGTGGGGCAGGTCCTCGACCCCGACGACAAGGTCAACCGGGCCGATCTCGTGGCCCTCGTCGTGGCCGCGCTGGCTTTCGCGGCGCCCGTGGTCCTGTGGGCCAGACGCAGGGCCACTCCCGCACCACCCGCGAGTGAGGAGACCATCACCGCCGCGAAGACGACCTTGACGAACCTGGTCGCCGAGCAGTGGCGCACCGAGGCGACGATCCGATCGCTGGGCGATCCCGAACCGATCCCCGTCTCCTGGCACCTGACCGACGACCCGGGCCTGATGGACCACCCCCGCCTGATCGGCCACCAGCCGCTGACCTTCACCGCCACCGGCGACCGGATCCCGCGGCTCGCCGAGAACTTCCGGGCGTTACGCCGCCGCCGGCTGGTCATCACCGGCGGCCCGGGCAGCGGCAAGACCACACTGGCGGTGCAGCTGCTGCTGCATCTGGCCGACGATCACCGTCCCGAGGAACCGGTCCCGGTCCTGTTCACCATCGCCGGCTGGGACACCACCGCGCAGCCGCGACTGCACGACTGGCTGGCCGCCCGGCTGGCCCAGGACTACCCGGCCCTGACCAACCCCGCGTACGGGCCCGACGCGGCCAGGACGCTGGTCGGACGCGGTCACATCCTGCCCATCCTGGACGGCCTGGACGAGCTGCCCGGCGACGCCCGCGCCTCGGCGATCGCCGCGCTCAACGGCTCCCTCGCCGAGCGTGACCAGTTCATCCTCACCAGCCGGACCGGCGAACTGGCCGCCGCCCTGGACCAGGCCGGGGACGTGCTGACCGCCGCCGCGGTCATCGCTCCCCGCCCCCTCACCCCGCAGGCCGCCGCCGGCTACGTGCGTACCTGCCTGCCGCCACGCCCCCGCCACGACTGGACTCCCGTCATCGAGGCGTTGGAGAACGCCGACCGGCCGGGCCTGGCCGAGGTGGCCTCCACCGCGCTCGGGCTGTGGCTGATCCGCACTGTGTACATCACCCCCTCTACCGACCCCGCCCCACTGGTCGGCCCCCTCGCCGACGACCGCGGGAGGCTGCGCGCCCACCTGCTCGACCACCTGATCCCCGCCGCCATCCAGGCCCGGCCCCCCACCCGCGCCCCGCCGAGCACTTCCGGCCCCGCCACGCCTGGACCATGGGATACCTGGCTATGCCAATCTGCGACTCCAGGGAAGAACGACCAGCCTCATCAAACGCATCGGGAAAAACCTCCCTGCCGCGCTCTTGTTCGGGCTCATGGGCTGGGTCGTGTTCGGGCCCGTGGCCGCGCTCGGAGGCGGGCTCGTGTTCGGGCTCGTGAGCGGAGAACATTACGCATGGTTGGGCGGCGGAATCACCGTCCAACGTCTGGCCCGGGCGGGACATGTCCCCCGCAACCTGATGGCGTTCCTCGACGACGCCCACCGCCTGGGGCTGCTGCGCACGGTCGGGCCTGTCTACCAGTTCCGCCACGCCGACCTGCACGACCATCTCGCCGCCCTGCACACCGAAGCGCCCGAATCCGGGCGATAGGAGGGGTCAGGCCGGTTCGCGTACGGTCATGCCGGCGGCGGCGCATCCCCGGGTGAGCGCGTCGAGGCCGAACGCGTCGACGGGGCCGAGGGCGCCGGTGCCGCGCACACCCTCCGCGAGCGCCGTGGTCGCGGCCCAGGCGAGCATGCCGGCCGTGAACTCGTACGGGTCCCCGCCCGACAGATGGACGGCCGACAGGCGGCGCCCCCGCGCGTCGTAGGCCTCCGCGACGATCCTGGACGACACACCCGCCGCCGGGGCCGGCGTCCCGGTGCCCGTACGGAGCACCCGGTCGGCCAGCGCCTCGGTGACCCGCCTGGCGCCGGGCAGGGCGGCGATCACCGGGGTCGCCCTGGCCAGCACGCCCGCGGCCTTGGTCAGCCCGCCCAGCCAGCCGAGATAGACGTTGACCTCCCGCAGGCCGGGATGCGCGGGCGGCAGCGTGAAGTGCTCGGTGGCGCCGATGGACAGGCCGTGCCGCGGCCGGCCGTCCACCAGGAAACGCCGCGTGCGGCCGTGCTCGGGGACGATGCGGCCCTCGCGGAAGCCGTACATCGGCTCCAGGAGCATCCCCAGCATCGAGGCGCGGGTCCCGGCGCTCGCGCGGCGGGCCATGTCGCCGCCCACGAAGTAGCCGACGTCGACGCGTACGGCGTCCGCGCCCGCCTTACGGAGGGCCAGGGCCGCGGCGAGGTTGCCGGGGACGTAGTCGTAGCCGAAGGCGGTGATCAGGGCCGCGCCCCGGGCCGCCGCGGCGGGGCCGTACCGCTGGAAGATCCGCTTGATGAACGTGGGCTCGCCCGTGCTGTCGAGGTAGACGGCGCCCGCCTCGGTCGCGGCGGTCACCGCGGCCTCACCCCAGCGGGCGAACGGCCCGACGGTCGAGATCAGCACGTCGCCCGGCGTGACAAGGGCCCGTACGGACTCCGGGCGGCCGACGTCGGCCACCGCGATCGGCACGTCACCGCCCAGTGAGCCGGCGAGCGAGTCGGCGAGGGCGGTCAGCCGCGCCTGGTCCCGGCCCGCCAGCAGCGGCCGGGCCCCGCGCCGGGCGAGCGCCTCGGCGGTGAGCCCGCCGGTGAAACCGGTGGCTCCGAAGAGCACGATCCTGGCCATTCCGCTACGGTAACCCGCCCCTCCTGCCGCTATCGGCGGTGGGCCGCTCACTGGCGCCGATCGTTGTACGGCGGATAGCCGCGGTCCTTGGCGAACGGCGAGGTGGTCGGCGGGATCGTGTGCAGCGGAACGGCTCCGGCCCGCGCCAGATCCTCGTACGCCCGGGCGGTGGAGCCCCAGGTCGTGGCGTACACGTCGGTCGCGCCGACGGCCCCGCGGACGCCGTCGACCGTGATGACGAACCTCCGCTTCGTGCCCGGCCGCACGTCGTCCACGTACGAGGTGGCACCGGCGACCAGCCGGCCCGCGTCGTCGCGCAGCAGGGCCGTCACGGCGAGGGCGCCCGCGGTCCTGCGGAACGGGTCGAGCACGTAGCCGGTGACGAGGTAGGAGCCGTCCAGCTGCTTCTCGGTGAGCACGTCGGAGATCGGGAACCTGAGGAACGCCGACGGAGGCCGCGACGCCGCCCGCCACGAGGCGGGCCGGTAGTCGATCTTCACGCGGACCGGCTGCCCGCCGGCCGTCACCTGGCCGCCGAACGCCAGCGGGCGGCCCGGAGGCGCCGCGTCCAGCGGCTGCTCCAGGTGGACGACCTCCTTGCCCGCGGCGTCGACGGCCGTGACCACCGCGACGGCGTTCTCCCCGAAGTGCCCGCGGTTGGGGTTGCTCAGCACCCCCGCCCAGGTCACCGCGTACCCGGCTCCGGAGCGTACGACGGAGGACACCTGCTCCTTGAGGGCCAGCGGCAGCGGGCCCTCCTGCTTGTGCTTGCTCGCGCACGACGCCGTCGCCAGTACGGCGAGGGCGAGGGCGGCGGTTATGCGGCAACGTCGCGTCACTCAGCCGTCATAACCGCTGCAAGGGACGTCCCCTCCCGGACACGCGCGCCCCCGCCGGTATCTTTACCGGCCGCTCAACGCGGGCGGACCACCCGCGTCTCGTCCCACACCGGCTCGGGAGACTCGTACACCCGCCCGTCGGAGCCGAAGACCAGGTAGCGGTCGAAGTCGGCGGCGAACCAGCGGTCGTGGGTGACCGCGAGCACGGTGCCGTCGAAGGCGTCCAGGCCCTGCTGCAGGGCCTCGGCGCTGGCCAGGTCGAGGTTGTCGGTGGGCTCGTCGAGCAGCAGCAGCGTGGCGCCCGACAGTTCGAGCAGCAGGATCTGCAGCCGCGCCTGCTGGCCGCCCGAGAGCGTCTCGAACCTCTGCTCGGCGATCCGCCCGGCCAGCTCGTAGCGGGCCAGCGCCTTCATCGCCTCGTTCTTCAGCCGGGCGTGCTCGGTCATGACGATCTCGCAGGGCGTGCGGCCGAGCAGTTCGGGACGGGCGTGGGTCTGCGCGAAGTGGCCGGGCACGACCCGCGCGCCGAGTCTGACCACCCCGGCGTGGCGGACCTCCTCGCCCGCCAGCAGCCGCAGGAAGTGTGACTTGCCCGAGCCGTTCGAGCCGAGCACGGCCACCCGCTCGCCGTACCAGACCTCCAGGTCGAACGGCTTCATCAGGCCGGTCAGCTCCAGGCCCTCGGAGATCACCGCCCGTTTGCCCGTACGGCCGCCGCGCAGGCGCATGCTGATGAGCTGATCCTTGGGCGCGAGCTCCGGCGGCCCGGCCTCCTCGAACCGGCGCAGCCGGGTCTGCGCCGCGTGGTAGGCGGAGGCCATGCCGTCGTTGTAGGTGGCCTTCTGCTTGAGCATGACCACCAGGCGCCTGAGCTTGGCGTGCTCCTCGTCCCAGCGCCGGCGCAGCTCGTCGAGCCGCTCGCTCCGCTCCCTGCGGGCCTGCGCGTACGTCCCGAAGCCGCCGCCGTGGATCCAGACGTTGCCCGACTCGACCGTGACGATCCGGTCGGCGGCGTTGGCGAGAAGCTGGCGGTCGTGGGAGACCAGCAGCACGGTCTTGGGCGTCTCGCGCAGCGCCGTCTCCAGCCACACCTTGCCCGGCACGTCGAGGTAGTTGTCGGGCTCGTCGAGCAGCAGCACCTGGTCGGGGCCGCGCAGCAGCGCCTCCAGGACCAGCCTCTTCTGCTCGCCGCCGGACAGCGTGCCCACCTCGCGGTACTTCACCCGGTCGTACGGCGCGCCGAGCGCGGCCATCGCGCAGGCGTCCCACAGGACCTCGATGTCGTAACCCCCGGCGTCGCCGTAGTCGGTGATCGCCTGGGCGTACCGCAACTGGGTCTTCTCGTCGTCCCGCTCCATCATGACGAGCTCGGCGGCGTGCAGCCGCTCCGCCGCCGTCCTGACGCGTTCCGGCGCGACGCTCAGCAGCAGGTCCTGGACCGTGCTGCCGTCCCGGATGTTGCCGACGAACTGCCGCATCACCCCGAGGCCGCCCGAATGGGCGACCGTGCCCTCGACCGGCTGGAGGTCCCCCGCGATCATCCGGAGCAGGGTGGTCTTGCCCGCGCCGTTCGGACCCACCAGGGCGGCCTTGACGCCCTCCCCTACCCGGAACGAGACGTCGTTCAGGAGCATCCTGCCGTCCGGGAGGACATGGGTCAGATGCCCGATCTCAACATGTCCCACCGTGGGTCTCCTGCCGGATGTGCTCGTGCGCTTCCCGCGCAGGCTACCTATCCTTTTACACCCGCGGCATCCCGTTTTCCGCCTGTCAACCCAGCGGTATGCGATTCCTGCATAGTACTATTCACCTATGCGGGAACCACCGCCTCCGCTCCTCCCTCTGCTGCGCAGTGCGGCCGTGGGAGAGCTGCTCGCGTGGTTGTTCCTCCATCCGGAGAACGAGTACTCGACCACCGACCTCGCTCAGCGGACGGGAGTCTCCCAGTCCACGGTGAGCCGCGAGATGGACCGCTTCGCCGCCGCAGGGCTGACCTCTGAACGACGTCACGGCAATCTCCGCTTGATCCGGGCGAACACCGAAACCATCGTCGCGCGACCGCTGATCGATCTACTGGCGGTCACCTTCGGGCCGGCCGCCGTACTGCCTCCGCTGCTCGAGGACGTCACCGGTATAGATGAGGCCTACATCTACGGCTCCTGGGCGGCCCGGTACGCCGGACGAGCCGGTCCTCCCCCGCGCGACGTGGACGTACTCGTGATCGGTACCGCAGACCTGGACGACCTGTACGAGGCGGCGCGTACGGCCGAACACGTCCTTGGACGCGAGGTGAACATCAGCAGGATCTCCACGGACGCCTGGGCGGATCACAACGATCCGTTCGTCGCCGCGCTCAAGGACAACCCCCTCTTTCAACTGTCGGCTGAGCGGAGCACACCGTGAGATGGGCTCAGGGTCGCGACCGCATCGACACGATGCTGTCGGCGGGTCAGCTGGAGCGGGTGCCTCCCAGCAGGAAACACTCGGACGCGATGCTGAGACAGGCGGAGCGACACATCGATCTCGCCAGAATCGGCATGCACGCCGATCCCGTCGGGGCGTATCGACTCCTCTACGACGCGAGCAGGAAGGCTCTGGCGTCGATCCTTGAGAACCAGGGCCTACGCGCCACCAGCAGGGGAGGACACCTCGCCGTCCTCGACGCTGTGACCGCGCAACTGGATCCGCCCCTCGGCCGCGTGCTGCGTTCCTTCGACCGCATGCGTCGCCGACGGAACGGAGCCGAGTACCCCAGGCCGGAGACTCCCGACATAACGGCCGAGGAGGTGATCGAGGACTTGAGACGAGCCGAGGAGTTCCTGGCCCTCGCCCGCAAGGTTCTGGACCAGATGAGCCCGTACTGATCCCGGCCTGGGCTTCGGCGGGCCCATGCTGGTGGGTTCGGCTCGGGCCGTACGGGAAGCATGGGGCGGAGGCGGGACGGAGGGAGGCGGGCGATGGCGCGGGGGGAGCCTTCCGTCGCGGCCACCGGCGAGTGGCGGGACGAGGACGGGGTGCGCAAGCCGGCGGGCGAGACCCACGCCTGGTGGCCGGGGACCAACCAGACCGTGTGCGGCCTCGCGCTGAGCCGCTCGGGGCTGTACCGGTTCCACCACGTGCCGTGGCCCGACTCCTTCCCCGAGTCCGGCGGGGCGGCCGACGAGGTGCGGCGGGTCTGTCCCCGCTGCCGGGCCGCGACCGGGAAGGGCAGGGGACGCCTCTGGCAGCGGACCTCCCCCAGGCCGTGACCCGTCGCCGTGACGCGCGGCGGCCTCGCTCCGGACGGGGCGCATTCTTTTCCTCGACCGCGAAACGTCTTGACTCGACGGCACATCACTCGGAAATAGCCTGACATTTCACGGGATTGCCACGTCGAAGGGGCGGATATGTCACCGTGCACCGATCCCATCCTCGACTGCCCGATCGACCAGGTCCCGGACAGCCGGGAGTTCGTCGAGGCCGCCATGCGCTGGCATTTCAGCCCCGAGACCGGCTCGCCGTTCTGGCTGGAACGGGCGAGGACGCTCGGCTTCGACCCGCGCGCGGACGTGCGGTCATTCGAGGACCTGCGGCGCTTCCCCAACGTGACCAACGAACTGCGCGAGGTCCGGGTGGAGGACCTCATCCCGAGGGGATACGGCCCGGACGCGGCGGTGGCCGGCGTGTTCGAGAGCGGCGGAACCACCGGTCCGCCCAAGCGGGTCGTCGTCCTCCGCGACTGGCTGGACCGGCTGATGCACCGGCTCGAACAGGACCTGGAGGCGAAGGGCTACCCCGAGAACGGCAACTGGCTGTCGCTCGGCCCCACCGGGCCGCACATCTACGGAGAGCTGCTCCGCCGGCAGGCCGAACGGCGCGGCGGCATCCGCCTCACCGTCGACATGGACCCCCGATGGGTGAAGAGGAGCATCGCCGAAGGCCGCGCCGAGGAGGCGGAACGCTACGCCGAGCATCTGATCGACCAGAGCGCCCACCTCCTCCGGACCCAGGACGTGCGGGTCATGGTGACCACCCCTCCGCTGCTGACCCGGCTGGCCCGCAGGGACGCGCTCGTCGGCCTGGTCAACGAGAAAGTCTCCGTGATCGGCTGGAGCGGCGCGCACATGGACCCCGACACCCACTACCTGCTCCGTACGGAGGTCTTCCCGGGCGTGCGGCTGTACGGCATGTACGGCAGCACGATGATCCTGGGCGGGCTGCCCGAGCGGGTCGTGCCGCCGGAGCAGGACGTGGTCGTCTTCGACGCCTTCTCGCCGTACGTCGCCTTCCAGGTGGTCGACCCGCGCACCGGGGAGAGCGTGCGGATCGGCGACCGCGGCCAGGTCGTGATGCACCACGTGAGCAAGAGCTTCCTGTTGCCCAACAACCTGGAGCGCGATCTGGCCACCCGCGTGGCCGCGCCGCCGGGACAGACGGGCGACTCCGTGGCCGACGTCGGGCCGCTCCCCACGTTCGAGGACGAGCCGGTCATCGAGGGGGTGTACTGATGGACGAGCCCATCCAGCTCGACGCCCTCGGCGCGGGAGGGCCGTACCGCAGCCGCAGCCGGCTGCCCATCCGCGAGCTGGGCGGGCGGCCGGTCGCCGAGCTGAGCCTGGTTCCGCGGCTCTACGTGCAGCGGACGATGGCGGCCCTGCACCGGGCGCGCACCATGCCGGCCGACGAGCGGGCGTCGGCCCTCACCCGCGCGGGACGGCTGTTCGAGACGGGCGTCGTCGGCGGCCTCGGCGCCGAGGAGTACCGGCACATCGTCAGCCGCGTCTCGGGGATGCCGATCACCGTGGTCCGCTCGGCGGCGTCCGGCATCGCGCACCGGGCGGGCGAGGCGTACCGCACGACCCGGTACGCCCGGCCCGAGGGCGCGGTGGACGACTGGCGTGACCCGCTCACCCGCAGTGGGCAGGCGGTCTGGACCCGGCGCGGGGACGTCTTCGCCGTCCACGCGGCGGGCAACCATCCGGGTGTGCACACGCTGTGGCTGGAGGCCCTGGCGATGGGCTACCGGGTCGCGGTGCGCCCCTCCCGGCGCGAGCCGTTCACCCCGCACCGCCTGATCACCGCGCTGCGCGAGTCGGGATTCGGCGAGGACCAGGTGGCGCTCCTGCCGACCGACTACAGCGTGGCCGACGACGTCATCAGGGACGCGGACCTCGCGATGGTGTACGGCGGCGAGGAGGTCGTGAGCAAGTACGGCGACGACGTGCGGGTGCTGCCGCAGGGCCCGGGGCGGTCGAAGATCCTGCTCACCGAGGACGACTGGGAGCGCCATCTCGGCACGATCGTCGAGTCGGTCAGCGCGTTCGGCGGGACGGCCTGCGTGAACACCACCGCCGTCTTCGTCCGGGGCGATCCCGCGCCCGTCGCCGCGGCCGTCGCGGAGCGGCTGGCCGCGATCCCGAGCCTGCCGCCGGAGGACGACGCCGCGGTGCTGCCCGTCCAGCCGGTCACGGACGCGCGGGCGGTCGAGAAGTACCTGCTCGACCACGTGGACGGCGCGACGCCGCTGCTCGGCGGGGACGGGATCGTGCACGACCTCGGCGACGGCAGCGGGGTGCTGCGGCCGGCGGTCTTCCTGGTGGACCGGCCCGACGCGCCGCAGACGGGCATCGAGCTGTCGTTCCCGTGCGTGTGGTTCGCGCCCTGGAGCCCGGCCGACGGCGTCGGGCCGCTCAGGAACACGCTGGTGCTGACCGCCATGACGCGGGACGACGACCTGGTCGACCGCCTGGTGGACGACCCGTCGATCAGGAACGTCTATCTGGGCGACGCCCCCACGTTCTGGATGCCGCAGTGGGTCCCGCACGACGCCTATCTCGGCGAGTTCCTCATGCGCACAAAGGGCGTCATCCGCGCTTAAAAATGTGGAAACCGCCCAGTAGATTCTGGGCATGCACGGCAGATCCCGCTGGCTGCACCGCCTCCTGTGGACGCTCGCCGTCGTCGTGACGCTCGGCCTGGCCGCCGTCGGCGGCGCCGGCTGGTACTACTCGGGCTTCGTGATCGACCCGGTGCACGAGGCCGGCTATCCGCTGGAGATCACGGCCGTCCGCGGGGACGAGGTCACGATCAAGGGCGGCACGGACACGGCGTCCCCCGGCACGTACGGCCTGACCTGGGCGGACGGCAACGCGCTGCTGGGACCGGCGACCGCGGCCGGGGCCGGCACGGTGACCAGGAAGGTCACCCGGGTCGTCCGCGGCGAACTGCGCCCAGGGGTGCGCGCCTACCTCGACCGATGGCTGTGGGGGCACGCGACCCCGGCCGCCGCGGGCGTGCCGTACACGGACGTGACGATCCCCTCGCCGCTCGGCGGTTTCCCCGGCTGGCGCACCGAGGGCGTCTCGCGGACCTGGGTGATCGCGGTGCACGGACGGAACGGCGGCCCCGGGGAGGCGCTGCGTGTGCTGCCGGTTTTCCACAGCCTGGGGATGCCGGTGCTGGGCATCACCTACCGCAACGATGAGGGCGCCCCGGCGAGCCCGGACGGCAAGCTCCACCTCGGCGCCACCGAGTGGCGTGACGTGGCCGCGGCGATCACCTACGCCCGGCGGCAGGGCGCGACCGGCATCGTGCTGTACGGCTGGTCGATGGGCGGCGGCATCGTGCCCATGACCGTGCGGAAGCTGCCCGGCGAGCCGATCAAGGCGATGATCCTCGACAGCCCGGTCGTCGACTGGCGGGCGCCCATCGCCCTCGGGGCCGAGCAGATGGGCGTCCCGGGCTTCCTCGTGCCGGTGGGCGAGTGGGTGGTCGAACGGCGTACCGGCCTGTCGTTCGACGACCTGGACCACCTGCGCCACGCCCGCGAGTTCAGGGTCCCGGCCCTGGTCTTCGTGGACGACGACGACGCGACCGTGCCGCCCGGTCCCGCGCTGCGCTTCGCCGGGGCCCGGCCCGACATCGTCAGGCTCGTACGGACCGCAGGGGGCGGGCACACCGGATCGTGGAACGCCGACCCCGCCCGTTACGAGCGGGAACTCAAGGAGTTCGTCACGTCCCTGTGACGGCGGGGATCACGACGGTCATCGAGGTTTTGACCAGGGTGAAGCCCAGCCGCTCGTAGACGCGCCTTGCCGGGTTGCCCTCGGTCACGGCCAGGCCCAGCCGGTCCCATCCCGTGGCGCACGCCCTCTCGCGGACCGCGGCCAGCATCCGGGCGCCGAGGCCGGACGGCGTACGGCCGGGGTACCGGAAGACCTCGGTCACCCAGGCCAGGTCGCCGAAGCGGTTGACCAGGACCCCTCCGACCACCGTGTCGCTCTCGTCCACAGCCAGGACGCCGCAGGGCAGGAGCTCGCCGAGCAGCTCTCCTGACATGAGCGGGACGAGCTCCTCGCGGAAGGCCGTGGCCTCGTCCCTGCCCTGGTGGTCCACATGGCCGGGCGGATAAGCCGCCCGCCAGGCCGGGAGCACGTCCTCCGGATCGCGGTCGCAGGAGACGAACCGGTAGCCCTCGGGGGCGGCCGGGTCGGCGGGCGGCGCCGTACGCAGGTCGCAGGTCATCTGGTGGGCGTGCCGCATCAGGCGGGCGCCGTGCGCGAGCAGTTCCCGGCCGAGATCGGGCGGTCCCGCCACGGCCCACCCGGGCAGCTTCTCCAGGATCGCGCTCACCGGGTCCGGGCCCAGCACCTCCACCTGGTCGGCGCACGGCAGGCCGTACCTCTCGCCCTCGGTGTAGCTGATCGCCGGGGAACCGTCGGGCCCGGCCAGAGTCACTCGTCGCACGAAGCAGAGGTTCGCGCGGCATCCCCTGGCAGGCAACCCTTTTTTCCCGGAGCAGGCCCTCTTGCTCCGGGTCCTCCCGGAGAACGTCCGGGAAAAAGATGGCGCGGCCGGGAACAACGGGCCCGGGCACGTGGTTTGATGAAGCGTGGCCGGTGTGCAGGTGTCCCCGGGCCTCACCTAATTTGCCTTCGCGGACTACCGTTCGGCTGGAGCCGCGTTGTGCCTTTCGCCGAGAGGCGACCCGGCACCGGCACCACACGTGCGGGACCCCGGCAGGAGATCCTTCTGCCGGGGTCCTGGCGTGTTCGGGGCGCACCGGTGTGTTCCGGGAGCACCCGGGTGTGTTCCGCGAGCACAGGCGTGTTCCGCGAGCACAGGCGTGTTCCGGGAGCACAGGCGTGTTCCGGGAGCACCGGCGTGTTCCGGAAGCACGGGTCGTGGGCTCCCTTCCCCCTTGCCGACCGTGCGGAATTGTCGGTGGCGGGTGCCACGATGCGCTCATGCCCGTACCGGATCGCGAGTCGATCTCCTCCTACTGGGACGCGGCGGCGGACACGTTCGATGACGAAGCCGACCACGGGCTTCGCGACCTCGGGGTCCGCGCCGCCTGGGCGGGGCGGCTGCGCTCCTGGATGCCACGGCCCCCGTCCGACGTCCTCGATCTGGGCTGCGGCACCGGCTCGCTGACACTGCTGCTGGCCGAGCAGGGACACCGGCCCGTGGGGCTGGACCTCTCACCGAGGATGGCCGAGACGGCCCGCCGCAAGCTCGCCTCGGCGGGCTTCGCGGTGACCGTCCTCGTCGGGGACGCGAGCGACCCTCCCGCCGCCGGCGCCTCCTTCGACGTGGTCCTGGCCCGGCACCTGATGTGGACCCTGCCCGCGCCGGAACGCGCGCTCCGCACCTGGATGAGCCTGCTGCGCCCGCACGGGCGACTGGTCCTGATCGAGGGCAACTGGCGGTCCTCCGACGACGGCCCGCCGTACGTCGCCGGAGCCCACGCGCTGCCGTGGCTCGGCGGAGTGAGCGCCGGACCGCTCCTGGACGTGCTTCGGCCGTACGCCGCGAGTGTGCGGGTGGAGCCGCTAACCGATCCCGTGCTGTGGGGCAAAACGATCCACGACGAGCGCTACGCCGTCATCGCCCGCCGCTGACAGGAAAGCGGGGAAAACTCGCAACACCGGAAACGTAATAGTGCCGGAAACGGCCGATCGCATTCCAGCAGGCAGGACGCAGCAAAACGCGGACCGGTCATCCCGCCGTTCAATGGCACGGATGCCCATCAGGTCATACGGAATCACGCCGTGAACGGCCCGGGAGGAGTCAATTCGCCTGGACGGGCTCCGGCGGGGGTGCCAAGGATTGAGATGCACCCGATCGCTGATCGGAGAGGAGTATCTCTATGCACGGCACTCGATTCTCATTACTGCTGGGTCCGGCAGTCCTTACCGCTGTATCGCTCTGGCCGGCCATCGCCTCGGCCTCCACCGTCCACCCGTCCGGCGCCCTGGCGGCCGCCGCGCTGAGCGCGCCGCGGGCCGAGGAGCCGAGCTACCTCGGCGAGGAATCAGAGGAGGCGGCGCAGCAGAGCGTACGCGCGTACGAAGAGAGCGGGTACGGGCGGGAGAGCGAAAGCGCCCTGGAAAGCGGTTCGAGCGGTTCGAGCGAGGAGTCGGAAGAGGCCGAGGAGTCCGGGCAGTCCGAGGAGTCCGAGGAGTCGGCGAGCAACCTCGCCCTCCGCTCCCGGTCCTCGCTGGGGGAGTCCTCACTGAGTGAGTCGTCCCTCAGGAGTCCGTCGCTCAGGAGTTCCTCGCTGCGCGAGGTCTCCTACAGCCGTCCGCTCAGCTACAGCCGGACGATCACCTATCAGCGGCCGGTCACCCAGATGCGCATGGTGACCGAGAGCCGCCCGGTCACCTACACGCGTCAGGTCACCTTCCAGCGGCCGGTGTCCGAAACGCACATGGTCACCCGGATGCGCCCGGTCACCGAAACGCGCCAGGTCAGCTTCCAGCGGCCGATCCAGCAGACGCGGTACGTCACGGAGAGCCGCCCGGTCACGCAGTACGTGTCCTACCAGCGGCCGATCCAGCAGACGCGGTACGTCACCGAGAGCCGCCCGGTCACCCGGTACGTCAGCTACCAGCGGCCGGTGGTCCACTACGTCACCGAGCAGAAGGCGGTGACCGAGCAGCAGACCTACCAACGGCCGATCAAGGAGACGCGGTACGTCACCGAGAGCCGCCCGGTGACCAGGCAGGTCAGCTTCCAGCGGCCGATCACCGAGACACGGTTCGTCACCGAGAGCCGTCCGGTCAGCTACACCCGGATGGTGCCGGAGACGCACCCGGTGACCAGCACGCACATGGTCAGCGAGAGCCGTCCGGTCAGCTACACGCGCATGGAGACCTTCCAGCGCCCGATCGCGGAGACGCACTACGTCACCGAGAGCCGGCAGATCGCCTACCAGCCGTCGCTCGGCTCCAGCTCGTCCAGCTCGTCCAGCGAGGAGTGCGAGTAGCGAGTAGTGAGGTGAGAGTTTGAACCCGGCGCGTCACCGGCCGGGTCAACGAAGGGCACGGGCCATGCCGCCCGTGCCCTTCCACACGTCCGTACGGGCTCAGGCCTCGCTGGCGTGGGCCGCCAGGATGCGCCAGCCGTACTCGTCGGTGTGCACCCACGTGCGCGTGTAGCGCAGCCGGCCGCCGAACGGCACGCCCGCGAACTCGCCCTCCAGCGTGCCGAGGAAGCAGGTCACCCCGGTCGTCCCCGAGACGAGGACGGTGAGATCCTCCTGGACGACCTTCTTCATGACCTGGGTGCGCGAGCGGTGGTTGTGCAGGTCGAGCTCCTTGGCCTCCGGGTACAGCCGCCCGTCGGGAGGCCCGGTGAAGACGAGCCGCTCGTCGAGCAGCCGGTCGAGTTCCTCAACGTCACCGTTGAGCTGGGCGTTCTGTAACCGCCGCTCGGCCTCGTACAGCTCGTCCAGAAGAGTGCCTGCCATGTCGGTCCTCTCCGTCGTGGCGCGTCTTCGACGGCACAACGGTAGTCCCGGAGGCTTCCGGTTTCAGCGGATCACTTCCCGGTGTCCGGCTTGCTCCCGGGCGTGCAGTAGGGGCAGAACGGCTCGCGCTGCACGCAGACCTTTACCGCGTCGCTGTCGTTGGCCGGGTCGAGGTCGAGCTCCTTGCCGCCGACAGTGGCGGTGTTGATCGTCTCCCCGACCGCGGTGGCCTTCGCGCGGACGACCAGCGTGGCCGTCGCGCCGCTGGCCAGCGTTCCCACGGTCCACGTTCCACCGGCGTACGTGCCGGTCGACCGCGTGGACGACAGGAAGGCGAGGTTGGCCGGCAGGACGTCCTTGACGGCGACGCCGGTGGCGTCGTTGGGCCCGGCGTTGGCGACCGTGACGCGGTAGGTGACGGTCTCCCCCACGGTGACCTCGGTCTTGTCCGCGGACTTGACCACGCTCAGGTCGACGGCCGGGTTGACCTCGGTGACGGCGTCACCGCTGGTGGAGGTCAGCGTCTCGGGCTCGGGGCCGAGCCGGTTCTCGTAGGCGACCGCGCCGCTGTTGACGACCTGCCTGCCCGCGACCGACCTGCCGACCTTGACCCGGAACTCCACGGTGGTGCCGTCCGGCAGGGTGGTGTCGTTGGCCAGCCGGCCCCCCGTCGTGCCCGTGGCGCCGTCTCCCAGCCTGAACGAGACAGCACCGGTGGCGGCGTCGAACTCGGCCTGGTCGTCGCCGGCCTGGTCGGTCAGGGCGCCGCTGCCCGGGCCGCTCACGACGCGGAGCGAGCCGGGCACGTAGGTGGTCCCGGCCGGGACCTTGTCGGTGAGCCGGACGTTCTGCGCGACGTCGCCGCCCTTGTTGACGGCGGTCAGCCGGTAGGTGACCTCGGCGCCGACGTTCACCGGCCCCTGCGGGCTCGCGGACTTGGTGACGACGACGCACGGCGGGGTGCCGAAGAAGACGTCGTCGAGGAAGTTGCCGACCGACGCGTTGCCTCCGGCAGCGGAAATGGAACGGAAGGCGAACCTGGTGGTCGTCTGCCCGGGGGGCACGGTGTAGCTGCCGTGGTAGGTGCCCCACTTCGCGGTGCCGTCGGACATGGTCCCCTGCTGGGCGGGGCCCGAGGGGGCGCCGATGTCCAGCGCCATCTGGTCGGTGCCGAGACGCCCGCGGTGGGACAGCCGCCAGTAGAGCTTCTGGCCCGGAGTGGTCGGACGGTCCTGGTAGAGGGTCGAGACCTGGTTGGCGTTCAGCTCCGCGAACTGCGCGCCCTCGACCGCCGGAACGTTCATCCGGGGGCTCCAGACCTCGATCATGTGATCGGTGGCGGTCGTCCGCCAGCCCGGCACCGCGTTCGGGCTGTTCTGCGAGGCGTCGGGGAACGGAGCCCACGTCCCGGGGACGACGGGCTTCTCGAACCCGCCGTTGACCAGCGCCACCTGCTCAGGACAGGACGCGGGGTTCGGCGCCGCGGCCCGCTGCGCCGCCGTGGCCGAGGCCTCGGCACGGGCGGACGCTGCCCCGGCCGGGACCGCTCCGGACACCGTCAGGGGGGCCACCGCCGCCACCAGGGCGGCGACGGGGTAACACATCCTGTGGATGTGCCTCATCATGGGGATCCTCTCGTCGGCGGTAACTCACCAGGCCGTACGGGCGGCGCTGGCACCGCAGGGAAGATTCGCCGACGGGGACGGGAGATGCGGCACGACACGTGCGGCCGTGTCAACAGTTGGCCGGATCCTGTTCTCTCCCGACCCCGCGCAGGGGAGATCTGAACGCCCGTGTACAGCTCCGTCGCGCGGATCTCTCCGGTCTTCGAGTAATGATCAGGCGAAGCGTTCAGACGGCGGAGGTGGCTCAGCGGGCGGCGCGCACGGTCTCCCGCGCCGCGCGGGCGAGCTTCTCGTCGTACGGCCGGCCCAGCTCACGCGCGAGCTCGATCGTCCGGTCGAGCAGCGCCAGCGCCTCGTCACAGCGGCCCGCCGCGCGGCACGTCTCGGCGTAGGCGTGCAGGACATCGATCTCCAGCTGTACCTCGGCCAGCGGTTCCAGCAGCTCGAAGGCCCGCCGGTGGTGTTCGAGCGCCTTCTCGGGTGAACCCGTGATCCGCAGCGCGACACCGAGACAGTTGTGGCACCACGCCCGGTTGTGCTGGAGATCGTGCTGCTCGGACAGCTGCAACGCGTCATGCAGCGTTCGCAGTGACTCCGCCGGCTCGTCCGGCGCCAGTGCGAGACCGAGGGTGACCAGCCCGGTGATCCGTGCGGGCCCGTCCGCCAGGGCGACGGACGCCCGGGCGAGTTCGACGGCTTCGCCGCGCCGCCCAAGGTGAAGTGTCACCCATCCGTCGAAGGCCAGTGCCTGGGACTGTCCCATCTGGAGCCCCAGCTTCTCGAACAGCTCGCGTGCCCGCCGGAAGTGCGCCTGTGCCGCGTCGAGGTCGCCGAGATCCCGGCGCACCATGCCGATACGCAGCGCCAGGGCGGCCGCGATGTCGTCGTCTGGCCCCGACCGCTCGGCCAGTTCGTAGGCGGAGAGCGCCTCGGAGAGGCGTCCGGCGGCGGCACGGGCGTAGCCGAGGTCCGCGAGCAGCGAAGCCCGCTCCTGGTCGCGGCCGAGACGCCCCGCGGCGTCCGCGGCGGCTTCGAGCAGGCGTGCCTGGTCATCGGTTCCGCGGTGCCGGAAGAACCAGACCCGCATGGCCTGCGGCAGCTCGGCCACCACCTCGTCCATGCCGAGCCGCACGGCGGCGTCGAAGCAGGCCACCAGGTTGACGTACTCGAGGTCGAACCAGGCCATGGCCCTCGCGGGATCTCCCGGCGAGGGTTCCTTGCGGTGCGGCGATGGCAGGGTCTGATCGTGGGCGACGGCCTGCCCCAGATAGTGCGCCAGGACCCGGCGCAGGGCGGCTTCGGCCCGTGGCTCCTCGTCGGCGGCGATGTCCGCCGCGTACTGCCGGATCAGATCGTGCATCCGGTAGCGCCCGGGCGAGGGCTCCTGGACCAGGTGGGCGTCGACCAGCTCCTCCAGCGCGGCGCCGGCCCGGTCGGGCGGCATGTCGGTGAGCGCGCCCGCCACCGCCGCGTCGAAGTCGGCGCCCGGCAGCACGCCCAGCAGCCGGAACATGCGGCGCTGGACCGCATCGAGCTGCTGCAGCGACATTCCGAACGCGGAGTCGAAGCGGCCGGGAGTGGCGCGCAGCCGCTCGGCCAGCACGGCCACCGTCCAGCCCGGGCGGTGGCGAAGCCGCGCGCCCGCCATCCGTAGCGCCAGCGGGAGCCCGCCGCACTGCCGCAGCACCTGGTCGACCGCTTCCTCTTCGGTGAGCGAGAGCCCGGCCGCCCGGCCGAACAGGTGCACCGCGTCGTCGTCGGTCAGCGGCTCCAGGGAAACCGGCGGCACTCCGTCCAGGCTGACCAGCCGGTGTCGGCTGGTGACCAGGACCGCGGACCTCCCCGCGCCGGGGAGCAGCGGACGCACCTGCTCCGCGTCGACCGCGTTGTCGAGCACGACGAGCATCCGCCTGCGGGACAGCTCCGACCGCCAGAGCGCCGCGCGATCGGCGGTGCCGGCCGGGGGATGCGTGACGTCCAACGCGCCCAGCAGCCGGCCCAGCGCGGCATGCGGCTCCAGCGGTTCCTGACCCGGGGTGAAGCCCTGCAGGTCGAGATAGAGCCCGCCGTCCGGATACGCGGGGACGAGCCGGTGGGCCACATGTACGGCCAGGCTGGTTTTGCCCACGCCCGCCATGCCGTCGATCGCGGCCGCGCCAGTGGTGCGCAGCAGCTCTTCGGCCAGCGCGGACTCCGCTTCTCTGCCGGTGAAGTCGAACAGGTCGGCCGGCAGGTCGTTGCGGCGCCGGGCGGGCGCCGCGCCTGCTTCGGCCGCCTCGGCCCACAGCGCGCGCAGCGGCCGGGGATCGCGTCCCACGGCGCGGCACAGCGCCACGACGGCCTCCCACGGCGGCACGAGCCGGCCGGTCAGGTACCGCGACAACGACGAGCTGCTCAGACCCGTCTGGCGGGCGAGGGCGCGCAGGCTGAGCCCACTCAGCTCCTTGATCCTGGAGAGCTGAGCCACCAGTCGCTCCTGGGGGCTGACCACGTGCAACACCGTACCCGTCCCGGCCCACGCGGACGGATCGGTGATGCGTTCGCGCAGCTCAACCGGGTTCTGCCTGTCCCACGGTGTCCCACGGACCAGGCGGGCCCCGGCACGCCGATGGTCGGATAGCACCTGTCGGAAACACCCACGACGAAGGAGAAGCGATGTCGACCGAGCGCATGCCGAACCCGGCGGCTTTGATCCCCGAAGCGATGGAGGCCCTGATGGCGCTCAACAAGGCCATCGCGGGTGCCGGAGCGGACGGCAAGCTGCTCGCGCTGAGCCACCTGCGGGCCAGCCAGATCAACGGCTGCGCTCCGTGTGTGGCCGGGGGCGTCCACCAGGCCCAGCGGCACGGGGTGACCGCAGACCAGGTGCACGCCGTCGCCGCGTGGCGGGAGACGCCGTGGTTCAGCGACGAGGAGCGCGCCGCGCTGGCCCTGACCGAGGCCGTGACCCGGCTCGCCGACCAGGCGGACCCGGTGCCGGACCAGGTGTGGGACATGGCCGCCAAGCACTTCGACCAGAAGGAGCTGGCCGCACTGCTGCTCAACATCGCGATCACCAACGCCTTCAACCGGCTCAACGTGCCGACCCGCCGGCAGGCGGGCACGTGGTGACACCGTTCCCGATCAGCACCGCCCCAAGCCGTACGTCGCAGAAAGAGGAAGTCGTCATGTCGAACACCACGAAGACCACCGCCGCCGAGGGCCAGAAGCACGACGGTTTCACCGAAGAAGAGCGCGACGCGATGAAGCAGCGCGCCAAGGAGCTGAAGACGATCGCTCGGCGGGGCGCCAAGGCCGACACGGAGAGCGAGGTGCTCGCGAAGATCGCCGAGATGGCGGAGCCCGACCGGGCGATCGCCGAGCGGTTGCACGCCCTGATCAAAGCCCACGTGCCCGACCTCACGGCGAAGCTCTGGTACGGGATGCCCGCGTACGCCCGCGACGGCAAAATGATCTGCTTCTTCCAGCCCGCGGCGAAGTTCAAGGCCCGTTACGCCACACTCGGCTTCAGCGACGAGGCGAACCTCGACGAAGGCACCATGTGGCCGGCCTCGTACGCCCTCACCGAGATCACCGCCGACGTCGAGGCGAGGATCGGGGCGCTCCTGAGGCAGGCGGTGAGCTGAGGCCCAGGCGCCGGTCTAGTCGGGAATTGGGCCCAGCCCGAGAACGGCGCGCAGAGCGTTCTCCAGGTCGGTGGCGCGATCGAAACCGCCGGCATGGCCGGTGAGGAAGGCGAAGGTGTAGCCGGAGGCTCCGGCGTAGTTGCCGCCCAGGCCGCCCATCCCGTAGTCGTCACCCTCGACGCCGAAACCCAGCCCCCAGCTCGCCTGTGCCCCGAAAACCGCGTCCATCCCCGAGCGCTGGGCGGTGGTGGCCTCGGCAAGCAGGTCGGCTGACAGCAGCCGCGGCAACGCGGAGTAGAACCCGGCGGCCGCGCGGGCGGTGCCGTGGCCGTTGACAGCGGGAATCTCGGCGGCCCGCCAAGTGGCGGAGTTGACCACAGCCGGGTCCTGGGCACCGAGCGGATTGCCGATCGCCCGGTGGTAGAGGCCGGGTTTGCCGTCCAGCGCGGCGGCGCGGAAGGCCGGGGTCAAGCCGGTCAGCTCGATCGCCCGTGCCTGTTCGGCGGGGCCGAGGCCGATGTGAAAGTCCAGCTCGTGTGGACCGCAGACCTCCTCGGCGAGAAAACGGCCGAGCGTCCGCCCGTCGGTGCGCCGGACCAGTTCACCGACCAGGTGCCCGTAGAACAATGCCGACTCGCCGTGCGCGGTGCCCGGCTCCCACGACGGCTCCTGCGCGGCGAGAAGCGCGCACAGCCGGTCCCAGTCGTACAAGGTCTCGGTGGGCACCGGTTGGTCCAGTGCCACCACGCCGGCCTGGTGCGACAGGACATGCCGTACGGTCGCCGGCGCGGTGAACTCGGGCCAGTAGCGCTGCATCGGGGCGTCCAACTCCAGCACGCCCCGATCGACGAGGAGCAACGCACAGACCGCCGCGAACGGTTTGGTCACGGAGTACGGCATGACGATGCTGTCGCGTGACCAGCCGGGTCCTCCCCACAGGTCGACGATCCATCGGCCGTCCAGCTGGGCGGCGACCGCTGCCCCCGCTCCTCCAGCCTGCCGCTTCAGCACATCGGCGAAAACGTCCCGTACCTGTTCGAAACCCGGTTCCACCGTTCCGTTGACCACGGCCACTCACCCTAGGAACGGAGGTCGGCCGGAGGCAATCGGGATTCGGTCACCACAAACCGCCTGCGGGGAGCGGCACACACGCAGATGGACGCGCAAAGGCCCTCGCCGGTCATCCGGGAGGGCCTCTGAGGTGGAGCCGCCTAAGGGAATCGAACCCTGCCTCCGGCGTCGAGACTCATACCGCACCGCTTGGCCGCAATCCCGAAGAGCCTGCGGTCCGGCTTGCGAATACCCTCGATCCCCGAGAGCGCGTACGCGTCCCCAGCCTCGGCCAATCTCGTCTGCTGTGATGTGGGGCCGCCCGCCGCTGCGCCTGGAGCCCGGCGTCGCGCGGTCACCTTAATCCGCCCCTGACCTGAAGCGGCAGCGCCATCGGCGACCCGGCCGCCCGTCCGGGGACGCAGTCGCCGACGTCGTCACGACTTGACGTGGCCGTACGGGCGGACGGTGCGGGGGGCAGCGGGGCACACGAAAGCGAAACAGGAAATCTTATGGCCCCAATTTCCCCTTAGTTGGACCCCATTAGCGGGCGACCGACGCCAAGATTCTAGAGCCTCTAAAAATCGAGGTGGCCGCAGGGTCGGACTATGACGAGGAGTACACCATCGAGACCGGCCCCGATGGCGTCCAGTACAAGGTCAAAACTAAGATCGACCACAAGCCGCTGATTGATCTTCAGGGGAATCCGAAGCCGCTACGCGTGCCGCTAATTCAGCTCGCGATCAGTACAACTAGCTGCACCACCTCTGGCGGCAGCTTCCTCCCTGGTCCGGTTCGAGTCAAGTATGGCACATGGGTTTTCCCGAATTACCGGTGCTACACGGGCGTGGGGACTACGCAACCCCACATCACCGGTGTCGATGAAATCTACGGCGGGTACTGGTACGGCACCATTACCTCCGGGCTCCCATGAAATGCACACCCAGTAAACCCGAAGCCGTACCCGTTCCTGTGGCGAAAGCTTCCCTCTTTCGTGGGACTGGGCGCGCCGGGGTGACGGCCTGCTGAGCAGGCACAAGGTGGTATCGCAACCATTGGGGTGTCAGGTTGAGCTTGACACTCTATCGCTTGTCAACCTTTACTTGACATATGAGCCATGCCACTTCCGCTGCCCCTGAGTCGACGGACGAAAGCAGGCCCAGATCAGCAGGCTTCTCTCCAGCCACAATCGCCCGTCTGGCGGTGTCAGAACAGGCACGTGTTCTGGCCGACAGCACCGCTTTGCTTGTGCCTACCCCGCCGAGCCCCCATGCCGGCGGAAGCCGACTCGTCGAGGACGCCGCCAGACTGGTCGAAGAAGCGCAGCGCTTGCTGACCCTCGCAGTGATCTATGAGCGGACGCAGGACGTCAGCTGGGAACGCATAGGCCTCGCTCTGGGGAAAGTCAGCCGTAAGACGGTTAGCCGCCAAGCCGCCCACGAGCGATATGTCAACGCGGAGCGAGACTTCCACCGCCGACTTTTGTATGCGTGGTTGTTGCCCGAGCGCGCCGGCGAACTGCTGGCCACGGCCGACCACCTTGATCAGATCATCACCCGCCTGAATGCTTGGGTGAGCGCTCGGCAAGAGTTGCGTGAACAATCGCCTACTGTCAGTCTCGCACCACTGAGCACAAGTGAGCGCTCAGCACTGATCGGCGAGGCCGAGGCGCTGCTCGGAGCGATGCCCGATACCTCTGACGTCAGCGAGCAGGAGCATCGCGATCTGGAGATCGGTCTGTGTCGCCGCAAAATCGAAGTGTACGAGGATCTCGCGGTCCAAGCGCCTGGCGAACTTCCTGTGCTCCAAGCCCTGGTCGACGCTCGTACTCGCTTGACAGAACTCCTTGGGACTGACTAGCTGTCCTCGCCGGTACGACCTGCAGCGTCATCAGAGGTATACCCTCCCTCACGAGCACTAGGTACGTCAGTCTGACGCGAGGCAGCAGTGGGTGGCTTACGTTGGCCGATCCAGACCGTGAGCACGATGAACCGCTTGCGCCCGTTGACCTTCTTTCCCGCGTCGTAGCCGCGGGACTCGCGGCCGACGGTGTCTGCGCCCTTGACGCTCTGGGAGTCGATGATGCCCGCCATTGGTTCCTCGGCTCGCCCCTGCGCCGCCCGAACCCGGCGCCGCAGCGCGGTGAGCATCTGCTCGGTGACTTTGGCTTCTTCCCAGCGGACGAAGTACCAGTACACGGTCTGCCAGGGCGGGAAGTCGACCGGCAGTTGCCGACAGGCGCAGCCCGTCCGCACCACGTACAAGCTGGTCGTCTGCATGATGGCCGCCTCCGTCCAAGACCGTGACGGAGCCAAGACCACCCTGCTCAGCATGTACCTGGTCACGCCGGTCCGGTACGTGTTCGCCGACGCCGGCTTCGCCGGGAGCCAGCGGGGACAGGGTTTGCTCTGCCCGCACTCGACGGCTGCTTTACGGAAACGACAAAGGCCCCCACCGGATCCCGGTGAGGGCCTCTGAGGTGGAGCCGCCTAAGGGAATCGAACCCTTGACCCCTTCATTACGAGTGAAGTGCTCTGGCCGACTGAGCTAAGGCGGCAGGCCGCGTACGGCTTCGCACAGTCTACAGGGTCAGCCGGGCTCTCGTGCACCGGTCGCCGGCCGGTGTGCCGCGCCCGCACGGGCTGCCGCCGTACGCGGGAGACGGGCCGGCTCGGACGGCGGGCGGGGAAGATCGGCGGGGCCGGGTAAATTCTCCCTCGCCGCCTCGGGATCGTCCCTTTACCGGGAGACGGGACAAGCCCGGCGCAGGTGTCACAGGAGGAGCGCTCCGTCTCTGCCGGCCAGGTCATCCGGCCGGAGGGCGCCGCATGACATTCTCCGGAACCGCTCGCGTCCGGTGGCCGCTCCCGCCGGCAGGCGGCATGCTGGTCCTCGTCACGCAGACGACGGCAGGGGAACGACGAGCATGCGACTGGCCGGCCAGACCGCGAAGGTCACACACAGGACGAAGCGGCGAAGCGATGGCCCGGGCCGGCGCCTGGCGGCCGCGGCGGTGATCGCGCTGCTGCCCGTCAGCGCCTGCTCCGCCCGCACCCCGGCCCCGTCGTCCCAGCAGCCCGGTGTGACCAAGGCGCTCCCGGCGATGCGGACGCCCGCGTCGGAGCTGCGCCCCTTCTACGAGCAGCGGCCCGACTGGAGCGACTGCGGCGACGGCTTCCAGTGCGCCAGGATCCAGGTCCCTCTCGACTACACCAAGCCCTCCGGCGAGCGCATCGAGCTCAGCGCGATCCGCCTCCCGGCCTCCGGCACGCGGGCCGGCTCGCTGCTCATCAACCCCGGCGGACCGGGCGGATCGGGCATCCAGTACGCGCGGGCCGCCAAGTCCGTGGTCAGTGAGCGGGTGCGCGAGCAGTACGACGTCGTCGGCTTCGATCCGCGCGGCGTCGGCGAGTCGACTCCCGTCCACTGCATGACCGGCGCCCAGCTCGACAAGTACGTCGGCATGGACTCCAGCCCGGACAGCCCGGCGGAGGTCACCGAGCTGGACAATGCGTCCAAGCAGTTCGCGGAGCGGTGCGAGGCCCAGTCGGCCCGCCTGCTGCCGCACGTGGGCACGGCCGACGCGGCCAGGGACATGGACGTCCTGCGCGGCGTCCTGGGCGACGCCGGGCTCACCTACCTGGGCAAGTCGTACGGCACCTACCTCGGCGCGATGTACGCCGAGCTGTTCCCCAAGAACGTGCGGGCGCTGGTGCTCGACGGCGCGGTGGACCCGGCCATGTCGGCCATCAAGTCCAACGAGGTGCAGGCCAAGGGCTTCGAGGTGGCGCTGAGGGCGTTCGCCGAAGACTGCTTCCTCGACGGCGCCTGCCCCTTCACGAGCCGTACGGTCGACGGCGCGATGAAGGAGATCAGCGACCTGCTGGCGAGGGCCGACCGGCAGCCGCTGAAGAACGATCTCGGCGACGGCCGGGTCGTCAACGAGGCGTGGACGGTGCTCGGCATCGCCACCCCGCTCTACGAGCGCACCGCGTGGCCCCAGCTGCGGCAGGCCCTGGGCCAGGCCATGACCCACGGCAACGGCACGTCCCTGCTGCGGATGGCCGACCTGCTGGTCGACCGCCGATCCGACGGGACGTACTCGAACCAGACCGAGGCGAACATGGCCGTCAACTGCGTGGACCACCGCTATCCCACGTCGCTCGACGCGTACGGCAAGGCCGCCGACGCGGCCGGGAAGACGGCCCCGCACTTCGGGCCGTTCGTGATGTGGGGTTCGCTGCCCTGCGCGTACTGGCCGGCGAAGTCGGCCGAGGCCGACAAGCCGATCAAGGGCGCGGGCGCGCCGCCCATCCTCGTGGTCGGCACGCTGCGCGACCCCGCCACGCCGTACGAGTGGGCGCAGGGGCTCGCGAAGGAGCTGACCTCGGGCGTGCTGCTGGGCTACGACGGCGACGGCCACACGGCCTACCGCAGCGGCTCGACCTGCGTGGACACCGCGGTCGACGACTACCTGCTCACGCTGCGCGCGCCCAAGAACGGCACGGTCTGCCCGAAGGCAACCTGACAGGCGGTTACGAACGGGCCGGTACGCGACGCGTGCCGGCCCGTTCGACGACCGTCGCCCCGGTCTCGGACTCCAGCGCCGGGGCGTACCCCGCGGCGCGCAACCGGGCGAGGGTCTCCTCCTCGCCGGCGGCGCTGATCAGCACGGTGGGCGCGATCTTGCGCAGCCCCAGCGCGCGCAGCGCCTGCGCACGGGCGAGTTCCTCGATCAGCGCCTCGTCGTCGGCGCGGAGGCAGCACCCGGAGCGCACCACCCGGATCCGGCCGTGCACCCGGGCCGTGTCCTTGACCAGGTATTCGAGGGTCTGCGGCAGCGGCCCCTCCGCGGCCTCGGCGAGCCGCGCGAGCAGGTCGTCGGCCTCGTAGCCCTGGTCGAACGCGCGGCGCACGGTCGCCGAGCTCAGCCGCCAGACCACCGCGTGCCCTTCCGACTCGCGCTCCGCGACGCCGTCCAGCAGTTCGGCGAGGGACGGGTCGGGCATCCCGGGCACCACCGCCGTCAGGTCGGCCTGGAACCGGGCGGTGGCCTGGGCGGGCGGCAGCATGGCCGACAGGGCCGTGGTCAGAGCGGCCTCCGGCGACCGCCACGCCTCACCGCTGACCAGGAGGTCCCGTACGGCGTGCCCGACGGCCGTGAGGGCGCCACCGGCGGTCACGCCGAGCAGCCCGGCCTCGCGCAGGATGGCGCCCGCCTGCTCGGCGCCGAGCCGCGCGGCCGAGACGTGATGGGGACGATGCCAGGCGGCGCGGAGCATCAGGTAATGGAGGCCGTCCGGCGGAAGGCCCCTCCCTGGAGGCACCGCGGCGAGGGCTTCGAGCAGGGCGTACCTGAGGCTGACCGCGTGCGGGTCCGAGGGCTCGGTCAGGGCGACGGGCGTCCCGGCCTCCGCGGGCCAGTGGGTGTAGGTCGCGGGCAGGGTCGCCCAGGTGCCGATGATCCTGGCCAGCCGCTCGACGGGCGACCGCTTGAGCCAGGTGTCGTACTCGGTGGTGGGCAGCAGGTTCACCACCGGTTCGGGCAGCCTGCCGCGGTGGCCCTTCGGGCGCGGCACCGGCTCGGCGTACAGGCCGAGCAGCTCCGCCTGCGTGGCCAGGTCGATCCAGAACCTCGCGAGGTCCTCGCCCACGCCGGTGGCCTTCGCGATGCGCCTGGTGTCCCGCACCGCCAGACCGCCGGCCTTGCGCAGGGTGGGCGGCTGATCGACGCACGCCGCGAGCAGACGTTCGATCTGGGAGAGCGCGGAGGTGGCGGCCGCCTGCGCGGTCCCCTCCGCCCCGTCCGCACCGGGGAGGTCGTCCGGGGGCGGCGGCGGATCGGGGGTGAACGGCACGCGCGGCCCGCCGAGGACCGCCGTGGCCACCTCGAACGGCACCTCCGCCACGTCGGGCGGCCCCGCCGGGAGCAGCAGGCCGTGCGCCACCAGCCAGTCGGTGGCCGGGTCGCCGGATCCCCCGGGGCGGACGACGTACCTGACGTTGTGCTGGTAGCCGTACCCGCTGTGGACCTGGTAGGCGTGGGTGCGCAGCCGTGATCCGTGCCCGACGAGGCGGAGCAGCCAGTCCCGTACGGACGCGGGGGCGCCCGCGACCAGGGCCCGCACCCGCTCGGGGTCGCCCAGCAGACCGAGCACGTTCCGCTCCGCGACCTCCCGCACGCGGGCGTTCGGGAACCCCAGGACTTCGGCGATCGCGTGGACCTCCGGGGGGTTGAAGTGCGCGGCGAGGAGCTCGGCGGCGGGACGCCCGAGCCCCGTCTCGCCGGCGAGGTCCAGGTGGACGGCGCCGGGCACGATCACCTGGTCGCCGTGCGGCGGGAGCACCAGCGCCATGCCCGCCAACTGGTCCAGTACGGCGTCGGCGGCCGTACGGCGGTCGAGGCAGGGCCCGGCCAGCAGGTCGAGCACGTCGGCGCGGGGCACGGCGCGGGAGGCCGGATCGTCCCCCTCCAGGTGATAACCCAGCGGCCCGTGCCGCTGCGCCGCCAGCCAGGCGACGGCCGCGAGCACCTGACGCTGGGGCAGGGTGCAGAACCTGACGAGCGGCACCACCGCCTGCCGCCGGAGCAGCAGCCGGGCCAGGTCCTGCGGCGGGATGTCCTCGTCGACGACGAAGCCCACCCGGGCGAGCAGCAGCCGCCGCTCGTCGGGCGACCTGGTTCTCAACCACGTGGTCAGAAGCCGGGGCGTGCTCACCACGGCACCCTACCCGCGGTCCACCGGCCGCCGACCCTTCACCCGGAGGTCCTCAGCCCGCGTGCTCCGCGGCCCAGGCGCAGATGGCGGCCAGCGGTTCGCGCAGCGTACGGCCGAGATCGGTCAGCGCGTACTCGACGTGCTGGGGCGCGGTGTCCTTGACGACCCGGCGTTCGACCATGCCGTCCGCCTCCATGCCGCGCAACGTCTCGGTCAGCACCTTCTGGGTGATGCCCGGCAGCCGGCGGCGCAACTGGCCGGGCCGCTGGGGCCCGGCCAGCAACGCGTAGATCACCAGCACCCGCCACTTCGCCGCGAACCGCTCCAGCGCCTGCCGCGTCGCGCAGCTCTCCTGCAGTACGTCCGGAATCACCGGGTCCATCTCGTCTCCCTGCCCTGTGGGATGGGCACCGCGAAGTGCCTTCTGGCGCCGCGGTTCAGGCACGCCTAGCCTCACGCTCACCGCGAGATCACACACTAGGACGGGGACGCGGGCATGAGCGATATCACGAATCATCCATATACGGCGGCCGGGCGGGGCCTGCCCGGCGCGCCGATGACCGCCGTACGGACCGAGCGGGTCACGTTCTCGGCGGGCGGTGTCGATCTCGTCGGGGATCTCCGGCTGCCGGATCTGCCGGGGCCCGCCCCGGCCGTCGCGCTCACCGGGCCCTTCACGGGGGTGAAGGAGCAGGTCACCGGACTGTACGCGGAGCGTCTCGCACGGGCGGGGCTGGTCACCCTGGCCTTCGACCACCGGGGGTTCGGCGAGAGCGGCGGGCGGCGGGGCCATGAGGACGGCGAGGGCAAGCTCGCCGACCTCCGCGCCGCGGTGAGCCTGCTCGGCGGCCGTCCCGAGGTCGCCCCGGGCCGGATCGGGCTCGTCGGCGTGTGCCTCGGCGGCGGGTACGCGGTGCGGGCCGCCGCCTCCGATCCCCGGGTGCGCGCCGTCGCCGGGATCGCCGGCGCGTACAACAGCCCGGTCTGGTTCGCCGAGCGCATGGGCGTCGACGCCTACAGGGGCGCGCTCGGCGGCTTCCTCGACCGGTACGACGAACTCCTGCCCGCGGTGGCGCCCGGCGACGGCGAGGCCGCCATGCCCGGCGCCGAGCCGTACGCCTACTACGGCACCTCCCGCTCGGCGTCACCGCACTGGGTGAACGAGGTGACCCGGGGGTCGCTCCACTCGCTGATGACCCTCGACGCGCTCGGGGCCGCCCCTCTTCTCGCCGCCACGCCGCTGCTCGTCGTGCACGGCCGGGCCGACGCCTACTGCGCGCCGGAACTGGCGGCGGAGCTCGCCGACCGGAGCCCGGGCAAGAAGGAGGTGATCTGGCTGGACTGCCGGGAGCACATCGATCTCTACGACGTGGAGCCCTACGTCACCCAGGCCGCCGACGCGACGGCCGCCTTCCTGCACGACCACCTCTGACCGGGTTTCACTCGGCGTCGCCGGCGGTGGCCGTCCGCGCCTCCCCGTACGTCGCGTCGTGGGCCTTACGGGGGGCGCACACGCTGGCCCGGGAGCAGGAGCAGCGGCGGCCGCCGTCGTTGAGACGGACCACGACCGAGTCGGAGGGCACGTTGTGCCCGACCACCGTGCCGGGACCCTCGGGGGTGTCCACGGCGAGACCGGCGCGCGGCGCCGAGGCCCGGAACTCCTGGTAGAGCGGGTGCTCGTACTTCAGGCAGCACATCAGCCGGCCACAGGCGCCGGCGATCCTGAGCGGGTTGACCGGCAGGTCCTGGTCCTTGGCCATGCGGACGGAGACCGGCTCGAAGTCCTTGAGGAACGTGGCACAGCACAGGTCACGGCCGCAGGGGCCGATGCCGCCCTGGATCCGGGCCTCGTCGCGCGGGCCGATCTGCCGCAACTCGACCCGCGCCCGCAGGTTGCGGGCGAGGTCGCGCACGAGCGCGCGGAAGTCCACCCGGTGCGGGGCGGAGAAGTACACGGTGTAGACGTTGTCGACGTCCAGGTAGTCGACGCCGATCACCTTCATCGGCAGCTCGTGCCGTTTGATCAGCCGCTTGGAGACGCTGCGGGCCTCCGCCCGGCGGCGGCGGTTGACCTCGTCCCTGGCCAGGTGTTCCTCGCCCGCGACGCCCTGGCACACGGGCAGGCCCTCGACGTCCTCGCTCACGTACTGCGGCGCCCACACGCACTCGGCGACCTCCGGACCGGAGTCCGTCGGCACCAGGACCTTGTCGCCCACCTTCGGCGAGTGCGCACCGGGATCGAGATAGTAGAGCCGTCCGTAGCGCGTGAAGCTCACGGCCATCATCATGCCCAAAGAGCCGGCCCTCCTCGGTTCTGTACGGCGGTCGCACGCCGAGCGCCCGGAACCACCATACGTCCCGTCCGGGACTGGCAATCATCCCCTGTGGACGACTCCGGGCGAGCGGAGGGCGAGAGTCATGGCCTCGACCGCGATCTGCGGGTGGACGTTGGCCGCGAGCCGCTCCCGGCACTTCATGATCGCGTCCGTACGGCGGAGCGTGTCCTCGGGCGAGGACGCCCGCGCGACGGCCTCCACCTCGTGCCTGCGGTCCTCGTTGGCCAGTTCCACCGAGGCGCCGAACTGCACGGCCAGCACGTCGCGGTAGAACGCCATCAGTTCGAGCAGCGCGAGGTCGAGCGAGTCGCGCTTGATGCGGGTCGCACGCGACTTCTGCATGGTCTCGAGTTCCTTGAGCGCCCCGGCGCCACCCCGCACCAGGCCCTTGTTGAGCCCCTTGCCGGTGGACCCCTCGCCGTAGACCCGGCGCAGCTCGGCGGTCTCGACCTCGTTCAGCGCGGTCGTGGCCGCGTCGGCGTCCTCGGTGGAGGTCTTCACCAGGCGCTCGGCGGCGGTGACGCACTCCGCCACGCCCGTCAGCGAGCGGGGGATCGACAGCACCTCGGCGCGGCGGCGCCGCGTCTCCTCGTCCAGGGCGAGGCGGCGGGCCCGGCCGACGTCCCCCTGCGCCGCCCGCGCGGCGTCGAGTGCCACGTCGTGGGGCACCCCGTCACGGGTCGCCAGCATGTTCGCCACGGCCTCGGTGGAGGGCGTGCCGAGCGTCACGACCCGGCAGCGCGAGCGGATCGTGATGATCATGTCGTCCGCGGACGGCGCGCACAGCAGCCACACCGTCCGTGGCGGCGGCTCCTCGATCGCCTTGAGCAGCGCGTTGGCCGCCTGCTCGGTGACCCGGTCGGCGTCCTCGAACAATACGACCCGCCAGCGGCCGAGCGTGGGCGCCCCCGCCGCCTTGAGCACGAGCTCACGCGTCTGCCGCACGCCGTACGACAGGCCCTCCGGCCGTACGAACGTGACGTCGGGGTGCGAGCCGACCTCGACCTGGTGACAGGCGTCGCAGTGGCCACAGCCCTGCTCGGGGCAGAGCAGGGCGGCGGCGAACGCCTTGGCGGCGGTGGACCGCCCGGAGCCGGGCGGGCCGGTGAACAGCCAGGCGTGGGTCATGCCCGCGCCGCGGCCCCCGGCGACGGCCTCGGCGGCGGCGGAGGCCGCCCGCCGCAGCACGCCGATCGCCCGGTCCTGCCCGATCAGATCCCCGTAGACGGTCATTCGCTATCCGAAGTCACGGATGGCGGGCATCGTGCCGGTGGCCTCCTCGGCCTCGTACGGCACCGGATCGGGCAGGATGTCCCGCACCCGGTCCTGGATCAGGAGCGTCACCTCCCGCTGCTCCAGCGTGCCGTCCACCAGGAGATACCGGTCGGGGTCGGCGGCGGCCAGCGCGCGGAACTCCCGGCGCACCCGCTCATGGAACTCCAGCGGCTCGGCCTCGATGCGGTCGGCCGGCGAGGCCATCCGCCGCAGCCCGACCGACGGCGGCACGTCGATGAGCACGGTGAGGTCGGGGACGAGCCCGCCCGTCGCCCACTTGTTGATCTTGGCGACGTCCTCGGGGTCGAGCGACCGCCCCGCACCCTGGTAGGCCAGGGAGGAGTCCACGTACCTGTCGGTGATCACCGTCGAGCCCCGCCGGAGCGCGGGCACGATCACCTTCTCCACGTGCTCGGCCCGGTCGGCGGCGTACAGCATCGCCTCGGCGCGGGCGGAGAGTCCCTGGTGGGCGGCGTCGAGCAGGATCGCCCGCAGCCGCATGCCGACCTTGGTCGAGCCCGGCTCGCGGGTCTGCACGACGTCGAAACCCTGGTCCCGCAGCCAGATGGCGAGCAGCCGCGACTGGGTCGTCTTGCCCGAGCCCTCGCCGCCCTCGAACGCGATGAACAGTCCGCGTGCGGGCTCGGCCTCGTCGGGGACGAACCGCCGTCCCCGGAGGGCGGCCAGCAGGTCGGCCCCGATCGGCACGCCCGGCCGGTCGTCCATGTGGCGCAGCGCCAGCACGCCGACGGCCACGGCCAGCAGCGCGCCGAGGAGCAGCACGAGGTTGGCCCCGTCGAAGCGGTAGGTCAGCTCGGAGATCCGCAGGTAGTGCCGGCCGAAGAGCGCGGCCAGCGCCGAGGCCACCGCGACGACCAGCAGCAGCACGACCCGGCCCAGCGACTGCAGGAAGGCGAACGTGCGGCCGCGCAGCCCGTCCTCGACCTCCAGGCCGATCGTGGTGTAACCGATGATCCAGGCGATGCCGGCGCAGGCGCCCAGCACCACCGTCAGCACCACGACGACGACCAGGTTCTGGATGAGCGCGACGGCGGCCAGCGTGACCCCCGCGCTCAGGATCGACAGCCCGAACATCCGCCGCCGCGACAGGCCGCCCAGCAGGCGGGGGCCGAAGAACATGCCGAACGCCATGCCGAGGAAGACGGCGCAGAACACCGTGCCGTACCCCGCGTCACCGCCACCCATCACCTGCACGTACGCCTTGGCGACGCCGATGACCGCGCCCCCGGCGGCGAACGCGCCGAGCATGCCGATGATCAGCCCCCGCACCACCCGGTTGCCGCCGACGTACCGCCAGCCCTCGGTGATCTGCCTGAGCACCGACGGCGCGGCCACGTGGCGGACGTGGTCCTTGGGGATGGCCCGCAGAGTGAAGATCATCACTGCGGAGGCGAGGTAGGCGAGGGCGTTGAGATAGAGCGCCACGCTGGTCGCCGCGACCGTGAACGCCGGTACGGCCGCCGAGATCGTGGTGATGACTCCCGACAGGACCGCGAACAGGGCCGCCGCGACGGGAGCGGTGCCGTACGTCACGAGGAGGTTGAGCTGGTTGGCCTCCTCCAGCCGCTCCTTGGGCACCAGGTTGGGCACGGTCGCGTCCTTGGCCGGCACCCAGAACAGGTTCACACACTCGACCAGGAGCGTCGCGACGAGCAGCCACTGGTAGCCGCCGACCAGCGGGATCGACAGCACCACCGCGAACCTGAGGACGTCGGCGACGACCATCGTCAGCCTGCGGTCGAACCGGTCGGCCACCGCTCCCGCGAGCGGGCCGAGCAGGATCGCGGGCAGCATCTTGGCGACGAAGACGCCGCCGATGGCGAGGCTCTGCGTCTGGAAGCCGGACGGCGCGGTGAGGTTACCGGCGAGGGCGGTCAGCGCGATGATGTTGAGCCAGTCGCCGAGGCTGCACGTCGCCATGGCGGTCCAGAGCCTGCGGAACGGCGCGTTCGCCAGCACGTGCGGCTGCTTGCGTCGCGCGGCGGCCCGGGCAGGAGTGCTCATGATGTCAGCGTATCCAGGGTGTTCGCTGGGCTGGGAGACGGACGAGCGGGCCGCTCGGGCCTGCTCGTCGCCTGAGGGTATTACGTCCGCCTCGTCCTCGCTCTCATGATGACGGCAATGCTCTACTCCATCGTGCTGATCGGACCTCGGGGTTGATCAGACGGGAAGGGCATTCCTACGGGCAGGGCTTTTCGTAGGCGTGAATCCCTCCGACCAATTGTTCCCATTGATCCCGGCTGAGCGGCCGCGGATGCAGGGAGCACAGGTAGCGGTGGATGCTCTCGGAGTCGGAGTCCATCAGGATGATGCCGGTGCCTCTGAGCGTGGCATCCGGCTGCTCGATCGCGATAGTGCGCCCATCGGGGCTGAACTCCAGGGCGTCCGCCTCAGGAAGCGACCCCAGGTCCTGGGGCGCGCCTGGATCACTCACGTCCCAGAGATAGGCCCGCCCGGATCCCAGCAGCGCCGCCCCCGTCTGAAATGCCATTCGTCCATCCGCGCTCACCTGTAGGTTCGTGATCTCGCCGTCGCTGGGCAGCACGCTGATCCTCCGGGGTTTCGCCGGGTCGCGCACATCCCACAGCGACAGGCGTGCGTCGTTGTCGGTCGCCACGGCCAGCGTGTGTTTGTCGACGAAATCGATGCTGCTCACACGTACGGACAGTGCCTCCCTATCGACGTTGCCGTGTTGCACCGGATGCCAGATATCGGAGACGTCCCACAGTTTCACGCCGAAAGTGTCGGTCCATACGGCGAGAAGGCGGGTGCCCTTTTCGAAGGCGAGCCCGTCCACCACCTCTTGCGGGGAGATCGCCCCTGCAGGGGTCGGTTTGTGCCTGTCTCGAACATCCCACAACCGCAAGCCCTGGCCCTCGCGGATCATCAGAGTGTCGTCATCGAGGAACGTCGGTGTGCCGTGCTCGGCGGGTATCGTCGCGGTCGCAGTCGGACCGCGTGTGTCGGTGACGTCCCAAATGATCGTGTTGAATGCGTTCCCCACGGCGAGGGCACGCTCGTCGGGCGTGACGCTCGGAGCGTCGCCACCGGACGGAAAGCTGCACAACCGCACCGGACGGCGGGGATCTCGGACGTCCCAGAGGGCAACTGCCGAGAAGTCCTCGCTCTGGGTCACCAACGTCCGGCTGCGGCGCATGAAGGCGGCACGCACCCATGGCGCGGGAAGTGCGGCGCCGGGTAGCGGGTGCCGCGGATCGGTGACATCCCAGATCTGAACCTGCAAGCGATCGGAGCCCGTTCTGACATGTGTGATGATCAACTTTCCATCCGGGCTGAATGCGCGGCCCCAGGTGCTGACCTGGCTGGCTCCGATGGAGCCGGGGAGGGTCGCGCTCGGGTGCCGCCACAACTTCACGTTCTCATCATCACCGCTTGCGACAACCTGCCCGCTAGGGCTGAAAGCGACGGAGTTGACGCCGGTGCTCGTGGGGAACCTGTCACGATCGACGGTGAATCCGCGCGACAAGTCATTGGAGTTCCACAGGGAGACGGTGCCGGTCCCGTCGGCCGTGACGAAGGTATTTCCCGAAGGCGCGAAGGCCACAGCGTTTACCGCGCCCTTACTCGTGGGAGCGTTGAGAACTTCGATCGTCTTGGGACTGTGCGGCTTCGTGATATCCCACACTTTCAGCGCGCCGATGGTGCCACCCGCAGCGAGGAGACGGCCGTCCGGGCTGAAGGTCAGACTCATCACCGAGTCGGCCTTCAGGGTCACCACGAGCACGGGCCGCCGAGGGTCGGCGACGTTCCAGAGCCTGACTCTGGCGGTGCCGGGCCCACCGCCACCGGTCGCCCCGCTTCCGGTGGCGAGCGTTTGTCCGTCAGGGCTGAAGGCGACCGCGTAAACTTCCACGGGACTGGGAACCAGGGTCGTCATGACAACGGGATCCGCCGGCTTGCCGACGTTCCACAGGCGCACTCTGCCCATGTCTCCGACACTGGCGAGCACCAGCGCGCCGGGGCTGGAAGCCACTCCTGTCCACGGGTTCGACGGGCTGGGGCGCGAGGCCTTCAGGACGGGACGGCTGGAGTCCGTGACATCCCACACCCAGAGCGTGTCACGGGTTTGCGCGACAAGAACATGATCATCCTTGCTGAAAGCGAGGGTCGCGGGGCCGTCGGAGTGAAGCACCGCAAGTGGCGCCGGCTGGGAGAGATCATGTGTGTCCCAGAGCCGCACGGTCTTGTCGATGCCGGAAGTGGCGAGGAGCCTCCCGTCGTGGCTGTACACCACGTTGCGCACCCGGTCGGTGTGCCCAGCGAGAATGATCGGATACGGCCTGGCGTCCGAGGCGTAGAGGGCCGCTCGGGACTCGACGGTGGGTGCGATCCGATCGGCGACGAGGCTGAGGTGCAGCGCGGCGGCCGGATCTCCCTTACGGATCGTCCCTGCCAACTCGGCGAGCTGCCGGGAGGCGATTTGATTTCCCCGTTCGATCGCGCTGCTGCGCACCTGGAGGCCGAGGCCTGCGGCGCCCAGAGCGACCACCAGCAGAACCGCCGCAGATGCGGCCGCCAGCACGCGCCTGCTTCGGGCTCGGACGCTCGCGGCGAGGAATCGCTGTCCGTGCGGGCCGAGTGCCGCGTGCAGTTCGTTATCGGCGAACCGCTGACGTGCCGCGGCGAGCTGCGGCCCTCTGAACAGGAACGCGCCGTCCTCGCCATGGCCTTGCCAGGCCTCCGCCGCGTCCAGCAGCCTGCCCTCCAGGAGCCGACCCGTCTTGTCGTCGTCCAGCCAGCCGCGTAATCGGGGCCAGGCCTCCAGCAGGCAGTCGTGCGCGATCTCGACGCTCTCCTCGCCAAGCACGAGCAGGCGCCTGCCTGCGAAGGCCTCCAAGATGGCGTCGACGACGCCAGGACGCTCGGACAGGCCGTTCAGCTCGGTCCTGCTCACCCGGCGGCGGGCGGCCCGTCCGTCCGGTGACACCACGGTCATCCGCTGGAACAATCGGCGCGTGAGCGCCTGGCCTTCAGCGTCGAGGGCGGTGAAGACGGCCTCCGCCCTGGTCCGCACGGCATCCCCGACACCTCCGCCCGCGCCGTAGCCGGCGATGGTGAGCCGGTCTCCATCGCGGTTCTCCCACGTGGCCAGCATGGCCTGGGACAATAGCGGCAGCGCGCCGGCACCGTAGCCGTCACCGGACCCGAGGTCGCGCAACACGAGGTCGGTCAGCCCCGGTTCGAGTTCCAGCCCGGCGGCCGCCGCCGGTCCCACGATCGCCCGGCGCAGTTCCGATACGTTCATCGGACCGAGGACGGACTGGCCGCCCGTCATCGCCTCGACGAGCGCCGGGTATGCCGCGCACCTGTCCAGGAAGTCCCCCCGTACGCCGATCACCACCAGCGCGGGGGGCGAGCCTCCCGGTCCGGCGGGGATGCCGGCGGCGGCCGCCAGTGCGGCGATGAACGGACGGCCCTGGCCGGTCTCCTCCGCCAGAGTGAAGACCTCCTCGAACTGGTCGACCACGATGACCGCCCGCGCGCCGTCCGCACCATGCTCGCCGCCGGCGGCGAGCACGGCCTGGCGTACGACCATGTGAGCCTGCCCCTGCTCGAGGGCGTGCCGCACCGCCAGGAGATCCGACCGGCCGACGGCGGCCAAGTGGACGGCGAGCTCGTCCAGGGGCGCCCGCGTCGGCGTCAGCAGAAGGTGCGGCCAGCGCTCTGATCCCGGCGCCGGTAGCAGCCCTCGGGCCAGGGCGGGGAGCAGCCCCGCACGCAGCAGCGAGGACTTGCCCACCCCCGAGGCGCCGGTGAACAAGGCGATCGACGGCGCGGCCAGCCGCTCGGCCAGCTTGTCCACCAGTGCCGCGGTTGCCTGCTCCCGGCCGTGGAACACGGGGCCATGGTCGGCCTCGAACGTCAACAGTCCCCGGTAGGGCGGGCCGTGCCGCCATCGGCGGCTGTGATCTTCTCCGTGGCCGGCGGGCCGGCCGTGCCGAAGCGCCGCCAATTCCTCACGTATCAGCAGCAACTCAACGGACTGACGGCGCATCCGCTCGCGGTCGCTGCGGTGTTCGGCGTCGTGACGCCGAAGGGTGAGCTGAATCTCCTCGGCGGCCTGGTCGAGACTTGTGAGCAGGAAGCCGAACTCTGCGAACTGGACGCCAAGCGTGCCGAACGCCTCGGCGAGCCCAGCCTGCACTTCACGGTTCCCGCTTTCCAGAGCCGCCCGCAGGGCGACCTCCACGGCGCCGATCTCGCGCACCATCGCGGCGAGTTGGGACCGCAGCAGGCGGCCCTGAGTCGTGTCTTCCGAAAGCATCTGTTCGAGTCGCCCGGCGAGCTCGCTTTCGAGCTGTTCGGTCGAGAGAGCCGCGGCTCCGGTGCGACGGCGCAGCGCCTCGACCGCGTTGCGGATCACATCGCTGAGGACGTTCACCCCCACTCCGCCCACGATCTCAGTGAGACCGACCACCGCGACCTGTTCCGGATCAGCCAACGCGATGGGGAGAAGAGCGCCGGTGCACAGTGTGGCCAAAAGGGCGGACGGCGCGAGCCTGGCCGCCCCCCGTGCAAGCTGCCGTGCCACCGCCTCCGCGACCCCGGTCCGGGCTTGTCCGGCTAGGTCGTCCGCCTCGTCGCCCGGGGTGTGCTCGGTGTCAGCCGCCATGACGATCGCCCAGTCCCTCTCGCGTGCGATGTGCTCGCGTTCACTGCCGCGATCCACTCATAACGCGGTTTCCTGTCGCCCGCCAGCCCTTCTTGTCAAACCAGATTGACCGTCAGATGAGTGAACGGAAAGGAGCGGCCGAGTCCTCTCCTGCGACCCGGCCGAATCAGCCGCCCGCGCGCAGCTCGATGAGAGTGATCTCGGGTGGGGCGCCCACCCGGACGGGCGGGCCCCAGAAGCCCGCGCCCCGGGTGACGTAGATCTGGGTGTCGCCGCCGCCCTGGCGCGGCACGCTCGCGAGCCCCGCCACCACGGGCTGCTGCAACGGCACGAGCAGGTTGAACGGCGCCATCTGGCCGCCGTGGGTGTGCCCCGAAAGCTGGAGGTCGACGCCGTGCGCGGCGGCCTGCGCCACCTGGACGGGCTGGTGGGCGAGGAGCACGACGGGCCGGTCCGCGTCGCGGCCCCCGAGCGCCCTGCCCATGTCCGGACCGTCGCCCGAGAGCGCGCCGTTGAGGTCGTTGACGCCCGCGAGGTCGAGCACGGCTCCCCCGTGCGTGATCTCGACCCGCTCGTTGCGCAGCGGCCGGACGCCGAGCGAGCGCAGCTCCTCGATCCACTCCTGGGGGCCCTCGGCCGTGTAGTACTCGTGGTTGCCGGTCACGAAGTACGCGCCGTACCGGGATTCGAGGGACTTGAGCGGGGTGGCGAGACGGCCGAGCTCGGCCACCGTGCCGTCGACCAGGTCGCCCACGATCGTCACCACGTCGGCCTCCAGGCCGTTGATCATGCGGACGATCCGCTCGGTGTGGCCCCGGCCGGTGAGCGGCCCGAGGTGGATGTCGCTGACGGCCGCGATGCGCAGCCCGCTCATCCGCGGATCGAGCCGCGGCAGGCGGACCGGCACCCGCTCGATCACCGGATCGCCGAGGGCCCGGGTCACGCCGTAGCCCACGGTCGCGAGCGCTCCCGCCGCCACGACGGCGGAGGCCGTACGCGAGATGAACAGCCGCCGGTCGATCGCCGGCGCGTCCGCTCCGGGTCCTCCCCCGGCCGGTCGGCCTCCGGAAGCGGCCACCGGAGTCGCGGGGTCCGGCGCGGCCGGCCCCGGGACCGCGGAGGACTCCCCGGCCACCGTACGGGCGAGGACCGACGCGTCCTCGGCGTCGTCCACCGCACCGTCCACCGGGGCCGTGCCCGGGGTGGTGCGGCGGCCTCTCGCCAGGGCGAACGCCGCGATCGCCCGGGGCACCTCCGCCACCAGGCCGAACACGAAGAGGTAGAACATCAGGGCCAGCCACAGGTAGCCGGGCCAGGCGACGACGCGCACGACCTCCACGCCGGAGAGCCGGCTCCCCGCCATGGTCACCACCATCAGGGCGGCCAGGACCACGAGCGCCCACGTCAGCACCCGGCGGAGGCGCGAACCCGGCGTCGTCGACGCCCGGACCAGCCGCCGCCACAGATAGACGTGCACGACGGCCACCGCCGTCAGGATCATGACCAGGAACCCCACGAGATCTCTCCTCGACCGGCTGACGATCAGGGGCCGGCTGACGACGATGCTACGAGGAGCCACCGGCGGCCGCGTTCCCGGGAGCCGTGGCCAGAACGATCACCGGCAGGCCCTTCCGGTGAAAGTTTCACCTCCGAGTCGGCCCGATGCCGCGCCACCATCGGCGATCTTTGCCCCTGACCAGGAGCAAGCGGACGATCGCGGCAGAAACGTCCCTCAGACGTGGCCCCGGCGACTCCCCCGGGTGCCGACACCGACCGAACGACAACGAGGTGACACATGAGAAGTCCCCGCTACCTGGCCTGGCTGGCCGCAGGGGCGGCGGTCGCCGCGGCGATCGCGCTCTCCGGCGTGCCCGCCGGAGCGGTGGCCGCCACGCCCACCCCCAGCCCGAGGCCGTCCGCGGCCCCGTCGCCGAGCGCCGAACCCGGCGCGCCGACGACACCGTCCAACGTGCAGCTGTGCCCGCCGCCGGTGCCGACCGGCACCACCCAGGGGTACGTCGGCCTGTGCTGGAGCGCGTCCACCGACGACGTCGGCGTCACCGGCTACGAGGTCTACCGGCTCACGGCCGACGGCTTCGTCAAGGCGGCGTCGACCACCAGCACCCTCACCGTGTTGAGCGGGCTCGTCTACGGCAAGGTCTACACCTTCTACATCGTGGCCAAGGACGCCGACGGCCACACGAGCCCGCCGACGGCGCTGATCAACACGCGGGCCGTATCCGGCATGGTGGTCAGCCCGAGCCCGATCCCCGGAGACAGCACCCCGCCCAGCAAGCCGACCGGGCTGCGCGACAACTGCGTGGCCGACTTCCCCGGCACGGCGTTCTGCTGGACGGCCTCGACCGACGACGTCGGCGTCACCGGCTACGCCATCTACCGGCTGACCTCGACCGGCTGGCTGCTGGTCGGAACCCGGACCTCGCCCTACTTCATGGAGGGCAACCTCACGACGTACGCCAGGTACACCTACATCGTGGTGGCCAGGGACGCGGCCGGCAACGTCAGCGTGCCGTCCGACCCGATCACCACCACCGCCCTGCCGGGGTTCCCCACGCCGAGCCCCTCCGTAAGCCCCACGCCGACGCCGAAGTCCACACCCACTCCCAACTGCAAGGTCGCCTACACCCAGTCGACCTGGTGGACGGGCTTCTCCGCCAGCGTGTCGATCACGAATACGGGCAGCACGCCGATCTCGGGCTGGACGCTGCGGTTCGCCTTCCCGTCGGCGGGCGAGCGGATCACGCAGGGATGGTCGGCCGACTGGAACCAGGGACCGGATAACACCGTCACCGCTTCCAACATGGCCTGGAACGCCAACATCGCTCCCGGCGCGTCCGTGAGCATCGGTTTCAACGCCTCGCACACCGGCGTCTCCGACGCGCCGAGCACTTTCTCGCTCAACGGCGCGCCCTGCGCCATGGCCTGACCGCTCCCCGGGCGCGACCCGCGCCCGGATCCGACGCCGCACCCCGGTGGCGGCCGTGCCGCCACCGGGCCGCCACCGGGGTCACGCGGTCAGGACTTGGCGGCGGGCTTCTTCGTGGTGGTCCTGGCCCGGGTGGTGGTCCGCTTGGGGGCGGGCGCCCGCTCCCGCCGGTCGGCCAGCAGCTCCGCCGCCCGCTCCAGCGTGATCTCCTCGACCGTGTCGCCCTTGCGCAGCGACGCGTTGGTCTCGCCGTCGGTGACGTACGGGCCGAAGCGGCCCTCCTTCACCACCACCGGCTTCTTGGAGTTCGGGTCCTCGCCCAGCTCCCGCAGCGGCGGAGCGGCGGCGGCACGGCCGCGTCCCCGCGGCTTCGGCTGGGCGAACAACTCCTTGGCCTGCTCGATCGTGACCGTGAGCAGGTCCTCCTCGGACGCGAGCGACCGCGAGTCTGTGCCCTTCTTGATGTACGGCCCGAACTTGCCGTTCTGCGCCGTGACCTCCTCGCCGTCGATCGCGCCCACCACACGCGGCAACTGGAGCAGCATCAGCGCCTGCTCCAGCGTGATCGTGTCCAGGTCCATCGTCTTGAACAGCGAGCTGGTGCGCGGCTTGGGGGCGTCGGCCTTCTTCGTCCGCTTCCTGCCGTCCGCCGGCGCCGGCTCCTCGGGCAGGATCTCCGTGACGTACGGGCCGAACCGGCCGTCCTTGGCGACGATCCTCCGGCCGGTGGCCGGGTCGACGCCGAGATCGCGGTCGCCGCTCGGGCGCGAGAACAGCTCCTCGGCCTTCTCCGCGGTCAGGTCGTCGGGCGCCATGTCCTCGGGGATGTTCACCCGGGCGCCGTCGCGGTCGAGGTACGGCCCGTAGCGGCCCACCCTGATCACGATGTCCGTCCCCTTGATCGGGAACGAGCTGATCTCCTTGGCGTCGATCTCCCCGAGGTCGGTGACCATCTCCTTCAGGCCCTCGTCGCCGTCCCCGGCGCCGAAGTAGAACCTGCGCAGTTCGGGCACCCGCTCGGCGCGGTCGTTGGCGATGTCGTCGAGGACCTTCTCCATCTCGGCCGTGAAGTCGTAGTCGACCAGGTTGCCGAAGTGCTGCTCCAGCAGGTTGACCACGGCGAACGCGAGGAACGACGGCACCAGGGCCGTGCCCTTCTTGAACACGTAGCCCCGGTCCAGGATCGTTCCGATGATCGACGCGTACGTCGACGGCCGGCCGATCTCGCGGTCCTCCAGCTCCTTGACCAGCGACGCCTCGGTGTACCGCGCGGGCGGCTTGGTCGAGTGCCCGAGCGCGGTCAGTTCGGCCGCGGTGAGCCGGTCACCCTCGGTCAGCGTGGGCAGGCGCTTCTCCGAGTCGTCCCGGTCGGTCGCGGGATCGTCGGCGCCTTCGACGTACGCCCGCAGGAAGCCGTGGAACGTGATCGTCCGGCCGGTGGCGCTGAACTCGACCTCCACCGGGTCCGCGGCCGTCCCGGCGGAGCCGTCGCCGCCCGCGCCGGACGTGCCGGCGACCTTGACCGACACCGACTCGCCGACCGCGTCCTTCATCTGGGAGGCGACCGTACGCTGCCAGATCAGCTCGTAGAGCCGGAACATGTCCCCGGCGAGCCCGGTCTCGCCCGGCGTGCGGAACTCCTCCCCCGACGGCCGGATCGCCTCGTGCGCCTCCTGGGCGTTCTTGACCTTGCTGGTGTAGACGCGCGGCTTGTCCGGCACGTACGCCGCGCCGTACAGCTTGATCGCCTGGCTGCGGGCCGCGGCGACGGCGGTCTCCGACAGCGTGATGCTGTCGGTACGCATGTAGGTGATGAAGCCGTTCTCGTACAGCCGCTGGGCCACCTGCATCGTGTACTTCGCGGAGAAGCCCAGCTTGCGGCTCGCCTCCTGCTGCAGGGTGGTCGTCCGGAACGGCGCGTACGGCTTACGCGTGTACGGCTTGCGCTCCACCGAACGCACCGCGTACGAGGCGCCGGCGAGCCGTCCGGCGAGGGCGGTCGCGGCGGCCTCGTCGAGGTGCAGGATGTCCGGGCTCTTGAGCCGGCCGGTGGAGGCGAAGTCGCGGCCCTGGGCCACGCGCCTGCCGTTCACCCCGGTCAGGGTGGCGGAGAAGGTCCGGGGGTCGTCCCCGGCCCGGCCGGTGTCGAACAGCGCCTGGAGGTCCCAGTAGGCGGCCGCGGTGAACGCCATCCGCTCCCGCTCGCGCTCCACGACCAGGCGGGTGGCGACCGACTGCACGCGCCCGGCCGACAGCCGCGGCTTGACCTTCTTCCACAGGACAGGACTGACCTCGTAGCCGTACAGGCGGTCGAGGATGCGCCGGGTCTCCTGGGCGTCGACCAGGCGGAGGTTGAGGTCGCGGGGGTTGGACACCGCGTCCCTGATCGCGTGCGGGGTGATCTCGTGGAACACCATGCGATGCACCGGGATCTTGGGCTTCAGCACCTCGCGCAGGTGCCAGGCGATGGCCTCGCCCTCCCGGTCCTCGTCGGTGGCGAGGTAGAGCTCGTCGGCCTCCTTGAGCAGCTGCTTGAGCTTGGAGACCTGTGCCTTCTTGTCGGGGTTGACGACATAGAGCGGCTCGAACTCGTGGTCGACGTTCACCCCGAGGCGGGCCCAGGCCTCGCTCTTGTACTTCTCCGGGATGTCGTCGGCCTTCTCCGGGAGATCACGGATGTGGCCGATGCTCGACTCGACGATGTAGCCGCGCCCGAGGTACCCGGCGATCGTCTTCGCCTTCGCGGGCGATTCCACGATCACCAGGCGGGTTCCGCCGGCGTTGCCGTTGTTGGCTGGCACGCTGCTTCCTACCTCGCTGTCCGCTGTCGTTCCCCGTGTATCCGGGAGTTTCCGGGTGTTTCACGTGTTTCCGGGTTTCGTGCGCCCCGGCTCACTGACACCCTCGCCGCCCGGGACGGGGGTGCCTACCCCCACCGGGCGCCGTGGAGGCACCGCTTTGAAGGTACCTGCCGCCGCACGTTCCTCCCCCTCGGGCTACCCGGTTCTGTCCGGGAATGTAACTCGCCTGGCGCTGTTATCCACGAGGACGCAGAATAGAGCCCATCGAGTTCCCTAGCACGCCCCGGAGACCAATGGCTGTGCTCGACTACTCCTACCTGGACCTGTATCTGCCGCGTGGCACCCCTCGGGAGGTGGCGCGACAGATGCTGACGGAGCATGCCGAGCACGGAGACTGGGAATTGGAGCGGCTGCGCCTGTATCCCGACGGCAGCAGGCGCGTCCGGCTGCGTCGGAAGATCATACGGGCCGCTCGGACGATGTGAGCCGCGGAGGCGGCGACGCCACGGTCAAAAAGAGCTTTGCCCGCCCCGGGCCGCGCCCCCGGAACGGGCAAAGCGTCGATGCCCTCCTCCACTGGCCGGGAGGCGGCGTCCTGGTGGCCCGCGCCGGGCCCGTACGACGAGCGGCTGGTTCGCCGCCGCCGTGCCCGGCGCGAGCGTGATATCCCTCGCGTCCTCAGCCGGGCGCGTCGTTCTTCACGCGCCCGGCCGTCCGGCTACCTGCGGCCGAAGCGGAAGCGGCGGGTGACGGCGAACAGGCTCGCCGAGACGGCGAACATGGCACCGAGGACCAGTGCGGCGAACGAGCCGGCGTTCATGCCGGTCAGCCCGACGGGCTGCTCGGCGCTCATGAGACCGAGCTTGCCCAGCGGGAGCACCTCGGTGGTCTTGCCGAGGTCGCCGGTCGGCAGGTTCCGCGTGGCGTCGGCCACGGGCAGCGAGGCGGTGGCGTCGTCCAGCGTCCGCTGGGCGGGCAGCGTGCGGGCCGTGTCGTCGAGCGAGCCCGCGGCCGGCAGCGCGCCGGTGGCCTTGGACACGACGGCGGCGGGGTTGCCGACGGGGGCCACGCCCTTCACGCCCTTGCCCGCCGGGACGGGCGGGGCGGCCGGCAGACCCGGCGTCTCCGGCAGGCCGAGCATGTTCGGCAGGTTGCCGATCACCGGCCCCGAGGGCGCTGCGGGGGCGCTCATCGGCTGCATGGTGTGGGCGCCCGACAGCACCGGCATGGCGGGCGTGGCGGGCACCATGGAGCCGCGCGCGGCCCTGTGCTGCGGGTGCGGCCGGTAGCCGTGGGGACCCCAGCCGCCCACCTTGGCCCCGCCCAGGCAGCCCGCGGCGGCGTCGCCCAGCACGGCGACGGCGTTGCCGCAGACGTTGACCGGCGCTGCGATCGGCGCGACCACCTGGTTGCCCGCGACAATCCCGTGGCGACCGGAGGTCACGTTGCCGCCCGCACCGGCGCCGCCGCCGACCACCGCGGCCCCGCCCCGGCAGCCCGCGTGGGCCTTGCCGAGCGCGGCGACGGCGTTGCCGCAGACGTTGACCGGCGCCGTGATCGGCGCGACCACCTGGTTGCCGCCCAGGATCGAGGAACGGCCGGAGGTGACGTTGCCGCCGGCGCCCCAGCGGCCGCCGTGCCCGCCGCCGATCACGCTCGCGCCGCCGCGGCAGCCCGCGAAGGCGTCGCCGATGACCGCGATGGCGTTGCCGCAGACGTTGACCGGCACGGTGATCGGCGCGACCACCTGGTTGCCGCCGCCGACGCTGTGCGTGCCGTTGGTGACGTTACCGCCCGAACCGCCGGACCAGCCGCCGTGACCCCCGTGACCGCCGTGACCGCCGTGACCCGGCCTGGACCCGCCGTGGCAGCTGCCCGAGCCGTTGCCGCACACCTCGACCGGTGCGGTGATCGGCGCGACCACCTGGGTGCCGCCACCCACGGAGTAGCGCCCGTCGGTGTCGTGACCACCCGAACCGGGACGGGGCCGGTGGTGACCGCCGTGGCCGTACCCACCGTGACCGCCGTGACCTCCGGGGCCGCCCACAAACGAGCCGCCGCGGCAGCCCGAGAACGCGTCGCCCAGGACGGCGACGGAGTTGCCGCAGACGTTGACCGGCACGGTGATCGGCGCGACCACCTGGTTGCCGCCGAGGACCGAGGAGCGGCCGCTGGTGCGGTTGCCGCCGGCGCGGACGGCCGGACCGGCGCCACCCACGTAGGCGCCGCCGCGGCACCCCGCCGTGGCATCGCCGAAGATGGCGATGGAGTTGCCGCACAGGTTGATCGGCGCGGTGATCGGCGCGACCACCTGGTTGCCGCCGCCGACGCTGTGCGTGCCGCTGGTGACGTTGCCGCCCGCGCCGCCGCGGCGACCCGGACCCTTGACGGCCGCACCGCCGCGGCAGCCCGCTCCGGACTCGCCGAGGACGGCGACCGCGTTGCCGCAGACGTCGATCGGGGCGGTGATCGGCGCGACCACCTGGTTGCCGCCGAGGACGCTCCCCGCGCCGGAGGTGCGGTTGCGCCCGGCGCCCTGGCCCGCGCCCTGTACGGCCGCGCCGCCCAGGGACGAGCCATGGGACTCTCCCGCGACCGCCACCGCGTTGCCGCTGATGTCGATCGGCAGGGTCACCGGGATGTCGACCTGGTTGCCGCCGAGGACCGAGTGGCTGCCGTCGGTGTCGGCGAAAGCCGTACCGCTGCCGAGGGCCATGACGCCGACGGCGAGAAACGCCGCGGAGGCCGAGCCCTTCGCCCACGTTCGCATGATGAATGCTCCTAGTGGTTCTTCTTAGGGGGTTACCTGACAGCTCGCGACTTCTGTCCACGCCGAATGAGCACAGCGGAGCGGTGGACGGTCACGAGGATGGGAGATTCCGCGTCACCCGCGCGGGAGCCTGCCGCCTGGGCACCACAGGTCAGGGCAGACGGTGGCACCGGTCGCCGTACCGAGGCGGACCGGCGCGAAGGCGGGATCAGTCAGGAGAGAAAGACGGGTCGTCCGCCGCTGTGCGGACCACCGGGGGAACAACCGCCGCCAGTGGGGCGGGCAGGGTGGTGAGACGCGGCTCGAACACAGGCCGCGCGACATCCCCGAACAGGATGCTTCCACCGCTTGTCTGCGGGACCAGGCCCTGGTCTGCGGGCGCGTGGTCCGCGGTGGACGGCGGAGGGAGCATGGGCTTCGACTGGCTGGTCAGCCCGTCGACCGTGCGCCCCGCCATCGCCTCGGCGTTCACCGAGGTGTCGTCAGCCGCCGTGGGGAAACCGTCGGCACTCTTCCCGTGAGACCTCGCCACGCCTGCGGCGCCCGGCGAGGGCGGCAGGCCGAGGTCCGGACCGGAGAGACGGTCAGGAAGAACCGACCCGGCGGCGTCAGGTGAGGGTGCGGCCCCGGCGGCGGAGGTCGCCGTACCGAAGACGCCGAGAAGCACACCGAGCAGCCATGCGGCGGCGATCAGCCCGCCGACGACCAGCAGGCGGCCCGATCGGGAGCCGGCCGCGAACCGCGCCATCCGGCTCCGCTCGTGGCGGCCGGGAGACGTGACGGGCACGCCGGGAACGGCGAAGGGCGAAGACGCCCCCCACTGCTCCTGCGACGTGCTCGTCACGCGACCTCCCCATACCGCTGAGCCGACATCCGGCCGACTCGACCCGGAGCGGATCAACCCTCAACGGAGAGTCACTGTAGCGGCACGGCACGTGATCGCAACAGCTTTCTCAGCAGTATTCGAGGAAACGGTCAAGGACCCGGACGCCAAACTGGAGCGAATCCACCGGAACCCGCTCGTCGATGCCATGGAACATCCCGGAGAAGTCCAAGTCCTCGGGAAGCCGCAGCGGCGCGAAGCCGTACCCGCTGATGCCGAGGCGGCTGAAGGCCTTGAGGTCGGTGCCGCCGCTCAGCGTGTACGGCACCACCCGCGAACCCGGGTCCTCCTCGTGCAGCGCGTCGGCCATGGCCTTGACGAGCGGGCCCTTGAAGGGCGTCTCGACCGCGACGTCGTGGTAGACGAACTCCCGTGTCACGTTGGGCCCGAGCAGCTCGTCCACGGTCTGGAAGAACTCGTCCTCGTACCCGGGCAGGAACCTGCCGTCCACGTGCGCGGTCGCGGCCTGGGGGATGACGTTCGCCTTGTAGCCGGCCTGGAGCATGGTCGGGTTGGTCGTGTTCTTGAGCGTCGCGCCGATCATGCGGGCGAGCGGGCCGAGCGTGGCCACCGCCGCCTCCGCGTCCTCGGCCCTGACCTCGGTGCCGAAGACCTCCTCGAAGAACGCCTGCACGGTCGGCGTGAGCCGCACCGGCCACTTGTGGCGGCCGATCCGGCCGACCGCCTCGGCGAGCTCGGTCACGGCGTTGTCGTCGTTGAGCATCGAGCCGTGCCCGGCTCTGCCCTTGGCGGTCAGGCGCATCCAGGCGATGCCCTTCTCCGCCGCCTCGATCAGGTACAGCCGCCCCTTTTCCGTGGTCACGCTGAAGCCGCCGACCTCGCCGACGGCCTCGGTGCAGCCCTCGAACAGCTCCGGGTGCCTGCCCGCCAGCCACTGGGCGCCGTAGTGGCCGCCGGCCTCCTCGTCAGCGGTGAAGACGAGGACGACGTCCCTCGGCGGCCTGCGTCCCTCGCTCAGCCGCCGCCGTACGACGGCGAGGATCATCGCGTCCATGTCCTTCATGTCCACGGCCCCGCGGCCCCAGACACAGCCGTCGGCGACCTCGCCGCTGAGCGGGTGGTGCGTCCAGTCGGCGGCGTCGAAGGGCACGACGTCCAGATGACCGTGCAGGAGGAGGGCATCCCGGCTCGGGTCGGCGCCCTCCACCCGGGCGACCACGTTCGCCCGGCCCTTGTCGGACTCCAGGATCCGCGGTTCCAGGCCGACCTCCGCCAGCTTTCCGGCCACGTACTCCGCGGCCTCGCGTTCCCCGGGGCCCGTGTTGTCCCCCGCGTTCACCGAATCGATCCGGATCAGGTCGCGGCACAGCTCGACGACCTCGTCCTCCCCGAAGCGTGGGGTCATTGCGCCTCCTCCTACCGGACGGTCGCCCAGGGGCCGGACCCGCCCGTGTCTGTCACGTCGTACGGCTCGCGCCTCCATCCTGCCGCCGTACAGGCGTGTCCTTCACCCCCGGGCCGCCGCACGCCGTTCGGAGGGGCTGATTCCCGGTATGAAGCAGGGCGGAGAGAGTGCTAACCTGTATCAGCCGACGCGGGATGACGATCCCGCGTGAGGCACCACGTCCGGGTGGCGGAATAGGCAGACGCGCTAGCTTGAGGTGCTAGTGCCCAGTGATGGGCATGGGGGTTCAAGTCCCCCCTCGGACACAGAATGAGCCCCGGTCCTGTGCGGGTCACAGGTCCGGGGCTTTCACATTCCGGCCTAGCGCATACGTCATGTTCGGCCTGATTCCGATCATGGATCGGAAGCCCCCGACCCGCCGTCATCCGCTCTCAACACATCCGCTGACGTACCGCGCGAACCGTCGCTTCATCGTGGACAACACGTGATCGGGGTCGGCGGTCCAGATGTCGGCGTTGAAGATCTCGACTTCGATGTCACCGCGGTAGCCCGCGGCCTCGACACCGGCGGTGAGTGAGTGGAAGTCGATCACACCGTCGCCCATCATGCCGCGACCGAGCAGCGTGTCGGCGGGGAGCGGCACGAGGAAGTCGCTCACCTGGTAGCTCGCGATCCGGTCACCGGCCCGCTCGATCTGCGTCAGCACCTCGGGATCCCACCAGAGGTGGAAGGTGTCGACCACCACCCCCACCTGCGCGGTCGGGTACGGCTCCGCCAGGTCGAGCGCCTGGGCGAGGGTGGACAGCACCGCGCGGTCGGCACAGTACATGGGGTGCAGCGGCTCGAGCGCGAGCCGTACGCCGCGCTCGGCGGCGTAGGGGACCAGGGCGGTGAGTGCGTCGGCCACGCGAGCCCGGGCGTCGGCGAGATCCCGGCTGAAGCCGGGTCCGCGCGCGCCGCCGGGTGCCATTCCGGGCAGGCCGCCGACCACGAGCACCAGGCAGGCGGCGCCGAGGGCGGCGGCCTCGTCGATCGCCGCGCGGTTGTCGTCGAGACCGCGGTCGGGGCCGGTCAGGAAGCCGCCCCGGCACAACGAGGAGACGCGCAGCCCCGCGTCTGTGACCAGCGTCGCGGTCTCCGCCAGGCCATGCTCGGCCACGGCCTCCCGCCACAACCCGATGGCGGGGATCTCATGACGTACGCAGCCGTCGACGGCTTCGCGCACCGACCAGCGCCGGGTCGTCCACTGGTTGAGCGAGAGCCGCTCGATCGCCGTCATTGCGTCACTCCCGCGGTGTTGAGCAGATGGCGCATGCGTGCGGCGGCCAGGTCGGGGTCGGGCAGGAGCCCGGCCTGGTCGGCGAGGCGGAACACCTCGGCCAGGTGGAGGATCGACCGGGCGCTGTGCGCGCCGTTCACCATCACGAAGGCGTCCTGGTGCCCCGCCAGCCAGGCCAGCAGGACGATGCCGGTCTTGTAGTGGTAGGTCGGGGTTTCGAAGATCTTCCGGGCGAGTGGCACGGTCGGGGCGAGAACGGTCTCGAACCGTTCACGGTCTCCGGCGTCGAGCGCCTGCAGGGCGGCCGCCGCGGCGGGCGCGATCGGGTCGAAGATCCCCAGCAGTGCGTGGCTACCACCCGCGATCAGCTCCGGGTAGTTGAAGTCGTCGCCGGTGTAGAGCCGCACCCCGGCCGGGAGCCGTTCGCGCAGGCGCACCTCGTGTTCGGCGTCGAGCAGTGACACCTTCACCCCGTCCACGCGGGCGGCATGGTCGTGGACGAGCGCCAGGAACGCCTCCGTGGCGGCCGGAAGATCGCGCGACCCCCAGTATCCGGCCAGCGCGGGGTCGAACATCTCGCCCAGCCAGTGCAGGATCACCGGCCGGTCGGCCTGGCCGAGCAGCCTGCCGTAGATCTTGTGGTAATCCTCGGGGCCGCGGGCGAGGCGGGCGAGTTGCCTGCTGGCCATGACGATGACCCGGGCACCCGCGTCCTGGACCGTCTCCATCTGCTCCAGGTAGCCGGCCACGACCTCCTCCAGAGTGGCCGCTTGGGGCAGGTGGTCGGTGCCGGCGCCGCAGCCCAGCAGGTCGGCCGGGTCGCCGAAATTCCGGGCCTCCGCGGCGCTGCGCCGGATCAGTTCGGTTGTGGCCGTCCAATCCAGGCCCATGTTGCGCTGGGCGGTGTCCATCGCGTCGGCCACCCGCAGCCCGTACGACCACAGGTGGCGGCGGAAGCGCAGGGTCGCGTCCCAGTCGAGGGCCGTACGCGAACCGGGCGCGTGATCGGCGAACGGGTCGGCCACCACGTGCGCGGCGGCGTACACGACTCGACTGGTGGGCGGTGACGGCGGCGGGGCCCAGGCGACCGGCTCACGCATCCGGTAGGTGTCCAGCCGGCGATCCGGTCCGGGCAGTGTGACGGCGGTCATGCCCCCGCCCCGGGCACCTCGACGCGCACGCCCTCCGCCGAGGAGCGCAGGCCCAGCCCCGCGAGCTGCACCCCCCGGGCGCCGGAGGCGAGGTCGTACGGGAACGGGGCGTCCTCCACGACATGGCGCACGAACATCTCCCACTGCGTCTTGAAACCGTTGCCGAACTCCGCGTTGTCCGGCACCTCCTGCCATTGCTCCCGGAACGGCTCGGTCACCGGCAGGTCGGGGTTCCACACCGGCATCGGAGTGGCCGACCGGTGCTGTACGCGACAGCGGCGCAGCCCGGCCACGGCGCTGCCGTGGGTGCCGTCCACCTGGAACTCGACCAGCTCGTCGCGGTTCACCCGCACCGCCCAGGAGGAGTTGATCTGGGCGACCACCCCGCCGGCCAGCTCGAAGATCGCATAGGCGGCGTCGTCGGCGGTCACCTTGTAGGGCCGGCCGTGCTCGTCCACCCGCTCCTCGACGTGCGTCACCGCCCGCGCGGTCACCGCCTCGATGCGGCCGAACAGGTTCTCCAGCACGTACGCCCAATGAGGGAACATGTCCAGCACGATGCCGCCGCCGTCCTCGGCCCGGTAGTTCCAGGAGGGCCGCTGGGCCGGCTGCCAGTCGCCCTCGAACACCCAGTATCCGAACTCCCCGCGCACCGACAGGATCCGGCCGAAGAAGCCGCCGTCGATCAGCCGCCGCAGCTTCAACAGCCCCGGCAGGAACAGTTTGTCGGCGACCACGCCGTTCTTCACCCCCGCCTCGCGCGCCGCCCGCGCCAGGGCGACCGCGTCGTCGAGGTTCTCCGCCGTGGGCTTCTCCGTGTAGACGTGCTTGCCCGCCTCGATGGCCCGCGTGACGGCTCCGATCCTGGCGTTCGTGATCTGTGCGTCGAAGTACACCGCGTTGCGGTCGTCGGCGAGAGCCGCGCCCAGGTCGGTCGTCCAGTCAGGGATGCCGTGCCGGGCCGCGATGGCCTCCAGCTTCGCCGCGCTACGCCCCACGAGCACCGGCCTGAGCGTCACCCGTCGCCCGTCCGACAGCTCGACCCCGCCCTGCTCGTTGATCGCGAGGACCGACCTGACCAGATGCTGGCGGTAGCCCATCCGTCCGGTCACCCCGTTCATTACGACGCCGAGGGTGTCCATCCGTCCTCCTCCATCTGCGGAATCTGACGTGGAAAACGCTTTCCTAGACTACGGAAAGCGCTTTCCAACACGTTGGACCGTACGGCGAGGGCCGCGGGGACGTCAACCGGAGTCCGCGGTTCGGAACACGACCGCAGGCAGGCGAAGATGAGGACCATGGGTGCGAAGCGCGGCGCGGTGACACTGGAGGACGTGGCCAGGCGGGCCGGGGTGTCGCTCGCCACGGCGTCACGGGCCATCAACGGCAGCGCTCGGAAGGTCCGTCCGGAGATCCGCGAGCGTGTGGAGCAGGCGGCGCGGGACCTCGACTACGCGGCCAACGCGCAGGCCCAGGCGGTGGCCCGCGGACGCACCGACGTGGTCGGGCTCGTCGTGCAGGACATCGAGGACCCCTACTTCTCCTCGATAGCCGCCGGGGCGATGCGGGTGGCCGAGGCCAACGGCCTGATGGTCTGCATCGCCAGTGCGGGGCGACGGCCGGACAAGGAGATCGAGTACGTCGCCGCGCTGCGGCGCATGCGGGCGGCCGCGATCGTCATCGCCGGGTCGCGTACGGACGACCGCGACGCGCTCGCCCGGCTCGGCGCCGAGGTCGACGCCTTCGAACGCTCGGGCGGCAGGGCCGTTCTGATCGGCCAGCGACGCCTGCCCGTCGACACGCTGGTCGTCGCCAACCGCTCCGGCGCGCGTGACCTCGCGACCCGCCTCACGGGCCTCGGCTACCGCTCGTTCGGTGTGCTCGCCGGCCCCCGTGGCCTGCTCACCGCGGTGGATCGGCTCGCCGGCTTCGCGGAGGGCCTGAGGAAGGCGGGGGTCGCCCTGTCGCGTGACGCCGTGGTGCACGGGGAGTTCACCAGGGACGGCGGGCACGCGGCCATGCTGGAACTGCTCGCACGAGGGCGCAGCGTGGAGTGCGTGTTCGCGGTCAACGACGTGATGGCGGTGGGCGCCATCGCCGCCCTGCGGACGCTCGGGCTTGAGCGGACCGTGGCCGTCGCCGGATTCGACGACATCACCACGCTGCGGGACGTCATCCCGGCGCTGACAACTGTGCGCCTTCCCCTTGTCGAGATCGGCGAGACGGCGCTGGAGATGGTTCTGCGGGAGCCTTCCGGCCGCCCGCGGTACCAGCGCATCGTGGGCGAGGTGGTCCTGCGGGAGAGCACACCGGGTGTCCGGCCCGCTCATCCGGCCCCTGTGGGGGCCGCGGAACCGCTCCCCACGGGACCGGCCTCGTCCACGTAGCGGCGCAGGGTGGCCGCCTCGCCGGTCAGCATGCCCGGGTCGTCGCCGGGGACGAACTCGAGGGAAGCGTCGATCCTCCTGCCGGTCGACGCCAGCACGCCCAAGACCGCCCGCCACAGAGCCGCGCGGTGGTCGAGCGGGAGGCGATCCTCGGAGGTGGGCCACCAGCTGAAGACGTGCACCGCGTCCACGTGGTCCAGCACGGTCCGCAGTCCCGCCAGCGCCTCGTCGTCGGGCATGCCGTTCGGCGGCTGCCAGTAGGTCCGCAACCCGGGAACCTCGTCCAGCATCGACAGCGCGGATGCGACCTCGTCGGTGAGCGTGCCGGCGTGGAACTCGGTGGCGACCACGATGTCTCCCGCGCTGTCCACGCACCGCTTCAGGCGGTCGAGCGTTCTGCGGCGATCCGCCGGGCCGGAGGACGCGGAGGCCAGGTCGCCCGCCCAGACCCTGACGCGGGGTGCGCCCAGCGCGCGGGCGGCGGCAAGCACCTGCCGCCACAGGCGCTCGGCCTCCTCCGGATCGGCGGGAACGCCCGCCCGGTAGTACGAGCCCAGGGCCGAGACCGACAGGCCCGCCGCTCTCGTCGCCTCGCCCAGGCGGGCGGCTCCTGCCTCGTCGCCCAGCCGCACATGGGCGTCCTGACCCCATTCGATGTGCTCCAGCCCGGCCCGCCGGGCAAGTGCGATGATCCGCTCGGGGGGAAGCGGCCGATAGGTGACGCTGCACATCCCCGCCGTCAGAAGCCGCGGCGGCGCGCTGTTCGTGACCAATCAGGCCTCCTGACGATGCGCAGCTGCCGGGGAGAGGAGCGGGGCGACGACGAACCGCATGGTGGCCCAGGCGACGTACAGAAGCGGAGAGCACACCAGGAGAAGGCCTGTCATCGGCTTCAGCAGGATGACGGCCACGGCCAGGCCGAGCACGGCGATGCTGAGAGCGGTCAGGTACCAGCGCCGCGCCACGAGATAGAGACAGGGCAGCACGAGAGGGCGCAGCCGCACCGGCCCTGACGCGTCGGCCAGCAGCACCACCAGCGTGAAGACCACCGTCATCACCAGCGCCGACATCGTGACGAAGAACGGGACCAGTGCCGGTCCCCAGGTCGTGGGCGCGACGGCGGCCACGTCGACGACCAGCACGCTCACGGCCGCGACGCCGCCCGCCCAGACGAGGAGCGCCCGCGACGCCGCCCGCCGGTACGAGCACCGGAATACGCGCAGCACGTCCGTCGATCCCTCTCCCAGCCCGGCGAAGCATCCGAACGCCCCGGCCAGCGCCGGCCCGCACGGCAACGACAGCACGGCGAAGAAGGGCCACGACGCGATCGGGTCCCTCACGATCGCGAGCGCGGCGAGGAGCGGCGCGCACGTCAAGGCGAGCAGGACGTTGGTCATGAGCCCGACGTAGACGGTGGAGAACAGTCTCTCGTACGTCTCCTGCCGGGCCGGTCTGAGCAGGCGCGGCGCTCTCGCGGCGCCGTGAGGGCTCATCACTTGAGTCCGCTCGTCGCGATGCCGCGGATGAAGTACCGCTGCCCGATCAGGAAGAGGACCACGATCGGCAGCACCGACAGCACGGCGCCTGTCATGATCATCGCGTACTCGGTGTCGTACTGGCCGACGAACGAGCGCAGGCCGAGCTGGACGGTCCACAGCTCGTTACTCGTCAGGTAGATGAACGGCCCCATGTAGTCGTTCCACGTGTTCACGAACGTGAGCAGGGCGAGGCTGGCGAGCGCCGGTTTGGACAGCGGCAGCATGATGCGCCAGTAGATGCCGTACTCGCTCAGGCCGTCGATGCGTGCGGCCTCGCACAGGTCGTCCGGGATCGACATGTAGTACTGCCGCATGAGAAAGACGCCGAACGCGCCGAACGCCTGAAGCAGGATGATCGACCAGTAGGTGTTCGTCAGCTCCGCGCGCTGCATCATGATGTACTGCGGCACCATGTACGCCTGCCACGGCACCGCGATGGTGGCGATGTAGGCCAGGAACAACGCGTCCCTGCCGGGAAAGCGCACCTTGGAGAACCCGTAGGCGGCAAAGCTGCCTGTCAGAAGCTGCAGGAGGGTGATGGCGCCCGACAGGAAGACCGAGTTGCCCAGGTAGGTCGTCATCGGGATCCGGTCCCAGATCTCGACGAAGTTCGACCAGCGGAACTCCCGCGGGACCCACTCGACGGGAACGGTGAGAACCTCGTTGTTTCGCTTGAGCGAGGACGACACCATCGACGCGAACGGCACCAGCACGAGCAGGGCCACCGTGAGGAGGCACACGTACGCCAGCGCCGTCCGGACCAGACGCGGTCCCCGGGAACGGGGGCTCGCGGATCGGCCGGGTGGCCGGGGCGGGGCGACGGCCGGGGGAGCATCGGGCAGCGCGGTCATCGGGTGCTGCTCCGTTCGTTGAGGCGGAACTGGACAACGGTCACGGCGAGCACGATGACGAAGAGCACCAGGGCGATGGCCGAGGAGTAGCCGAACCGCCCCTCGGTGATCCCCTCCCGGTAGACGAGCTGGGCCAGGACCAGCGTGCTGCGTCCGGGCCCGCCGTCGGTCATGACCACGATGAGGTCGAGCACCTTGAAGCTCTGGATCGTCAGCATGACGACGACGAAGAACGTCGTGGGGCGCAGGCACGGCAGGGTGATTCTCCAGAAACGCTGCCATGCGCCGGCGCCGTCCACCCGGGCGGCCTCGTAGTACTCCTTGGGGATCGTCTGCAGACCGGCGAGGAAGAGCACCATGTAGTAGCCCATGTCCCGCCACACGCTCGTGACGATCACGGCGGGCATCGCCCAGTCGGTGCTGGCCACCCATCGGGGCGGGTCGTCGACGCCGAGCGCGTGGAGGAGCTGGTTGACCGGTCCGGCGGTCGGGTTGAACAACATGTTCCACACGACGGCCACCGCGACCAGAGAGGTGATGTACGGGAAGAACGCCGCAGTGCGGAAGAACTGCACTCCGCGGAGCTTGCGGTCGAGCGCGACCGCCAGGCCGAGCGCCGCCACCAGCGTGAGCGGGATGTGGCCGACGGCGTAGTAAAGGGTGTTGCGGAGCGCGACGTAGAAGTTCTCGTCACGCAGCAGCCGCCGGAAGTTCTCCAGCCCCACCCACTCGGGCGTGTTGTAGGAGTCCCATTTCAGGAACGCCAGCACGAACGCCGCGAGCATCGGGATCAGGGTGAACAGCGCGAAGCCGAGGAAGTTCGGAAGGATGAAGCTCCATCCGATGAGGATGCGGTGCCAGGCGGGTCGCCTCCGAGGCGGACTTTCGGACGCCGATCGGGTTATTGCATGAGCCATAGCCGTCCTTCGTGACCTCCTGCTCTTTCACGGAGATGTGGCGGGCTCTCAGTGCCTCCGGAACCCGCCACCGTTCCCTAGTTGAGCACTTCGCTCTTCACGCGGTCACCCATCGAGCGGATGCCCTCGTCGATCGACTTGTCGCCGACCATGATGAGCTCGTGTTCCTCGTTGAGGATCGTGTCGACGTCGGAGGTGTGCTCACTGACGGGCATCTCCAGCACGACCTTGTCGGGCTGGAAGGCCTTCTTGGACAACTCGTCGGTGGGCATCCCCGCATTCGAGAAGTACGCCTGGGTGATTTCGGGGGTCTGCAACGCCGGTACCACGCCCACCTTGCTGACCGCCTCGGCGCCGGCCTGGCCCGCCGCGAACTGCACGAACTTCTTGGCCACGTCCGCGTGTGCCGCCCGCTTGTTCACCGCGAAGGCGGTCGGCGAGCCGAACGTCGTTATGCCGGTGGCACCCTGCCGCTGTGGCATCGGCGCCAGGGCCCAGTCGACGTCCGTGGCGCCCTTCTGCTTCTGCCCAAGGATGCCGGAGATGTACCAGGTGCCCATCGGCAACATCGCCGTGGCGCCGCTCTCGAAGATCGGGCGGTAGTCGGACTTCTGTGCCTTCGCCGTGCCGAAGTCGAGGGTCGCGCCGTCCTTCTGCAGCCCGAGGGCCATCTCGTACTGGTCCCTGAAGAAGGAGTAGTCACCGCTGAGCTGGTCGCCGCCGGTCTGCGCGGCGGAGATGGCCTGCACCACCGACCGCCAGGTGTGATGGTAGGTGCCGTAGACCTTCTTACCCCCCTCGTCGTGCGTGAGGCTCCGGGCGAGCTTGGCGTACTCGTCCCAGGTCAGCTGGGGGGGCATCGTGACGCCCGCCTTCTCGAAGTACTTCTTGTTGTAGTACAGCAGCCAGAAGTCCTGCCGGAACGGCAGCGCGTAGTACTTGTCCTTCACGTTGAACGCGGGCAGGCCGGCCAGCTTCGAGGTGTCGGTCGACCTGACCACGTCGGTGATCTCCAGGAGCTGCCCGCGGCTGGAGTAACGCGAGTAGTCCGTGACGTTCTTCATCGTGATGACGTCGGTCTCGTCGCCGCCCGCCAGCATGGTCGTGACCTTGTCGGCGTAGTCGTCGGCGAGGATGTCCACCGGTTTGATCTTGATGCCGGGGTTCGCCCGCTGGAAGGCGTCGAACAGCGCCGTGAACTCGGGGGTCTTGGCGAGGTTCCACACGGAGACGGTCAGGGTGACGTTCCCGTCGCTCGTCTTCTCGCCGGAACCGCCTCCGCACGCGGTCACCGCCAGCGCGAGTACGACCGCGACTCCTGTGTATCCAATGAAGCGGGGTCGCCCCTGGGCCCTTCCCGCCGAGTTTGAAGCGATCATCTATCCGGTTTCCTTCCTGCGCCGGGGTCAGGCACTGACCTTGAATTCGTCTGCGGTCACGATCGCGCGGGGCGGTTGACCGGACAGGTAGCGCTCGAGCTCGCTGAGGGCGCTCTCGCTCATGCGCCGGGTCTCTGATCCGAGGGAACCGGCGACGTGGGGTGTGATCATGACGTTGGGCAGGTCGTACAGAGGTGAGGTCGCCGGGAGCGGCTCCGGGTCGGTCACGTCGAGGATCGCGTCGAGGCGCCCCCGGGAGCACTCGCGCTCCAGAGCCGTGGTGTCCAGGACCGCACCACGCGCCGTGTTGATCACAGTGGCCCCGTCCGGCAGCTGAGCCAGCTCGGCGGCCCCGATGAGGTGGCGGGTGGACGGAAGCGCGGGCACGTGGAGCGTGAGCACGTCGGAGCGCGGCAGCAGCTCGGGCAGCCGGACCAGACGGGCGCCGGCAGCGCTCACCCGCGCCGCGTCCGCGTAGGGGTCCGCGACGAGCACGTCGACCTCCAGACTGCGCAGCCGCTCGACCACCCGGCGCCCCACTCGGGAGAAGCCGACGACGCCGATCGTCCGCCCACGGTTGGACAGCTCTCCGCGACGCTCGGCATACGACCAGTCCTGCCGATGTACGCGCGCGTCCTGTGCGAGGAACGGCACCTTCTTGCCGGCGAAAATGATCGCCGCGAGGGTGAACTCGGCGACCGGGATGGCGTTCTCGTCTGCGGCATTGGTGACCAGGATCTCGCGGCGCCAGACCTCGTCGGTGACGAAGCTGCGCACCGTGCCCGCACAGTGGAAGATCGCCCGCAGCCGGGGCGCATCGGACAGCCGCTCGGCCGTCAGCGGCGGACAGCCCCACGAGGTCACGAGCACCTCGACCTCACGCAGCCGGCGCCGTACGCGCGTCGTGTCGAGGTCACCGGTCGCCACCGGATCGCCGAGCTCGACCAGGGTGCGCAACCGGCGCAGCTGTGGCTCCTGGAACTGCACGGTGAAGTGCGCGGGGTCCATGACCAGCAGGGCCTGCGGCCGTCGTCCGTCCGTCACTCACGATCCTTCCGGAAAGCGCTTACCGGTAGGCCGATCATGTCCACTCGGTTCAATCACGTCAATGCCTTGCAATCACTAGCGATCAGAATGCTCGATCGTTATTGATCAGATGGTGGCTACTTCAGCGCGCAGTGTTGACCCTGCCAGGCCCGGATGCCACCATCGCGTCGGGTTCGGGTTGCGTGGACATCACAGATGTGGATGGCGTCGCATTCGACAGCCGGGGAAGGACATGCGGATGTTGCGCGAGCTCAATGACCTGAAGCTCTCCCCCTTCACCGGGTGGACCCGGGCGCACTGGGCGGCACTCGCCGACCGCGTCCTGCTGTCGGCCCGCCGATACGCCTCGGCCTCTCATGCCCGGATCAGCTTCCCCGGCGCACCTGGAGGGTACGGACCGGACGTCGACGCGCTGGAGGGCTTCGCCCGCACATTCCTGGCCGCCGGATTCAGGGTGGCCGGAGAAGGCGGGCGCGACCCGCTGAACCTCATGGAGTGGTACGCCGAGGGCCTGGCCGCGGGCACCGACCCTGATTCGCCCGACCGCTGGGTGCGCCTGGACGAACACGACCAGGCCAAGGTCGAGGCCGCGTCGATCGCCTTGGTCCTCCACCTGACGCGGCCGTGGTTGTGGGCCCGCCTGACACCGAGGGTGCAGGAGCGGGTGGTGGACTACCTCGCGCCGGCGATCGGCGCGCACTATCCGCCGATCAACTGGATCTGGTTCCAGATCGTCGTCGAGCAGTTCCTCGCCTCCGTCGGCGGCCCCTTCGAACGCGGGGACATCGAGGCGGGCCTCGCGCTGACGGACCGCTTCGCACGAGAGCATGGCTGGTACGCCGACGGCGCGGAGCGCGCCTACGACCACTACGTCGGATGGGCGTTGCACTTCTACCCGCTCATCTGGACCGAGATGGCCGCCGGAGACCCCGAGGCGGACGCGCGACGGCCGGTCTACCTGAACCGGCTCGAGCGCTACCTGCAGGACGCCGTCCATCTCGTCGGCGCCGACGGCTCGCCGCTCATCCAGGGCCGCAGTCTCACCTACCGGTTCGCCGCGGCGACCCAGTTCTGGCTGGGCGCGCGCGCGGGCGTCGCGACGCCCGCGCCGGGTGTCCTGCGCCGCGCCGCCTCCGGTATCGCCCGGCATTTCGCCGACCACGGGGCCCCCGACGAGGAGGGCCTGCTGACGCTGGGCTGGCACGGGCCGTGGCGGCCGATCGCCCAGTCCTATTCCGGACCCGGGTCACCGTACTGGGCGGCCAAGGGTTTCCTCGGGCTGTCCCTCCCCGCCGATCACCCGGTCTGGACGGCGGTCGAGGAGCCCCTGCCGGTCGAGTCCCACGACTACCACCTCATCGTCTCCTCGCCCGGATGGCTCGTCAGCGGAACGCGCGCGGACGGCGTCGTACGGGTGACCAACCACGGCACCGACCACTCCCACCCGGGATCCGCCCTGACCGACTCCCCGCTGTATGCACGCCTCGGATATTCGACGGCCACCTCGCCCGTACTCGCCGGTGAGCACGCCGGCCACCCGCTGGACCAGTCGGTGGTGATCCTCACGGGCAGCGGTGAACCCAGCCACCGCACCGGATTCGAGACCCTTGCCATCGATCGGCTGCCCACCGGGACGCTCGTCGGCGCGTCCCAATGGCAGGCGCACTGGATCGAGCCCGATCGAACAAGCCCCGACCACGGATACGGACGGGCCGGACGGGTGCGCCTCGGCCCATGGATTCACACGATCTCAGTCGTGCGTGGTCCTTGGGAGATACGCCTGATCCAGGTGTCCGCGGCGGGGGGCGAGCAGGGCGCGCTCCGCGTCGGCGGATGGCCACTGCCAGGGGCGGGAACGGCCCTGGCGGCCACGGCCACCGTGTCGAACGGCACCGCACACTCGCGGATCGTAGGTGGGGAAGGGCTGGACGCGTCCGGCGTGGTATCCGCCGAGGACGCCTCGCCACTCGCGGCCCGGATACTCATCCCGTGGAGCGCCACGACTGGACCGGCTCGACCCCACACCTGGTACGACGCGGCGATCTTCCTCGGCGGGCGGAAACCGGGGGAGCCGCCGGCCGTGTGCTGGGACAGCTCCGCGGCGGTCGTCACCTGGCCGGATGGCAATGTCGACAGGCTGGAAGCCCACCTCACAATGAGGACGAGCGGACGACCAGGCGGGGTTCTATGACGACACGGTGCCTGGGACGGTGCGCATCGTCATCCGCCAAGCGCGCCGAGAGGAGCCCGAAAGCCGCATGCCCGACGGCCGACTTGGGCGGACGGACCGCGGTCAGCGGAGGGTCGCAGAGTTCAGCCACCTCGTCGTCGTACGCGACGACGGCAAGATCCTTCGGTATCCGTATGCCGCGTTCCTGACAGGATTCCACCAGGGAGATGGCCTCCGGGTCGGAATGGACGAGCAGCGCGGTCGTCCTGGAAGCGCTGCACCGGTCGAGCAGGTCGTTCAGCGCATGCGGCCACTCGGGGTCTCTGCGGTCGACCGTGTTGGCATCCACCGCGTCGTCAAGCCCGAGGCCAAGCTCCTCGCAGGCCTGTCGCCAACCGCGCCGCACATGCGGACTCGTCGGGCTGTCCATTGTGGTGACCACGCCGATACGCCGGTGCCCCAGCCCGGCCAGGTGCCGTACGGCCATGGCGGCCCCGAACGCGTGGTCGCTCACGACGGACTCCATGGCCTCCCGGTAGGGCCCCACGGCGGCGGCGCGCTCGACGAGGACCACGGGCACGTCGGCGGACTGCAGCCAGCGCACCAGTTCCTCCCCGTCCTCCCCCGTGGTGGTCGGAGCCACCAGGAGGCCGTCCACTCCTACCGAGTCGACGAGCCAGGAGAGCTGACGCCGCTCGTCGGCGGCCTGGTAGGTCGCGCCCCGCAGGACGACGCGCGTGCCGGAGGCGGCCGCGGCCTCGCGCACCCCGCGGATGACGTCGGGCCAGTAGTAGTCCAGCGACGGCACCACCATCCCGACCGTGGCCCGGGTTCCGGCGTCGCCGGCGGCCTCCGGCATCGCCTCGGGAGAGGCTGAGACCTCGGGTATCTGACTGATCAGTGCGTCAGCTGCCATGGTCGCGCCTGGAAGGGCAGCCCCGCCACGGACGCGCCGGATCAGCCCCTGGGACGCAAGGCGGGCGATGTCACGACGAACGGTGATGGCCGAGACATCGAGCTCCGACGCCAACTCGGTGACCCGCAGGACACCGCGTCTCCGAAGCAGCGCGATCACTTGTGCCCGCCGCTCATCCGGAAGCGGTGCGGCTGGGCCGGACACCGTCATTCGCCAACCTCCACCCGCACGTGGATGACTCCCTGTGCCGTCTTCGGCGGGATCGGCGCCGGCCGGGTCAGGCTTCCACCCCACACAGCCGAGAGCATCGGACGTCGAGCAGCGGGACGCGTGTGGTCCGCCATCTGCTCGCCAGAGCTGTTCGCGGTGCCTGCCATCGTCCTCCTTGTCGCTTGGAGAGCAGTGTAGCGATCGAATGTGATCAAAGATGATGCGAGTGTGCCGTGAAACTTTCAGTGCTGCCCGACGGCGACGCGGCGGAGACGCCCGGCAGACGCCCCACATCCGTCCGTGTCTAATCCCGGGATTGACAGATCATCACGGCCTCATGTTTGCTCCCACCCACCACCACCCAGACCCGGGGGAGGAGCCGTCCGGACACTCTGTGTTAACGCTAACACCTTCCTCCACAGACCCTTGTGATCGACTCGCGGCGGTGGATGTTGCCGCTGACTGAGAACTGCCGACCGCCCGCCTCCGGGCCGATCACCGGCTGTCCACCCATCAGCCGCGTCACCAACCTCTCCGAGCAGACATCTAGTGATGGGACATTTCATGGCACTGAGCATGGCGTCTGATCGTTACTTATCAGGACCATCGCGGAGCATCCGGTCGGCGCGCCGATTGCTGATCGTCCTTGTGGTGACCGCGCTCACCGCAGTGGCAGCCCTCGCCCCCGCACCGTCGGCCAACGCCGCCACGAGCCAGTTCCGAGGCATGAACTGGGCCGTGCTGGGTGACAACTTCAGCACCGGCCCGCTGGTCGTGCAGGGCCTGAGCCAGTCCGACAGCAATGCGACGGTACGGGCCAAGGCCAACTCGCTCTACGACAGCATGGAATACCTCATGGGGGTCAACACCGTCCGGCTGCCCATCAACACGCACACCGTTGCCAACACGACCTGGTGGAACGCCTACCGCGGCGCCATCGACGCCGCCGCCGAACGCGGATTCAAGGTCATCCTGGCCTATTGGGAGGACGGCGCCGCCTCCGGCGGCAGGATCACGAACCTCGCCGCATGGAACGCGATGTGGTCCAGCGTGATCAGTACGTACGGCTCGAACGGCAACGTCTACTTCGAGCCGATGAACGAGCCGCACGGCTATTCGTCGTCGGAGTGGCGCAACGTCGCGGCGAACTGGCTCAGCTCCCACCCCTCGGCGGTGCCCGGCCGGGTACTCATCGGCGGCACCGGCTTCAGCCAGGACCTGCGGGACATCTGCAACGACAGCCGCTTCAACTCGACGCTGCTTTCCTTCCACTACTACGCCTTCTTCTACAGCGCGATGACCTACGACGGTTTCCGAAGCCACATGCAGTCGCTTCTGGGCAACTGCGCCTCCCGCGCGGTCGTGACGGAGTACGGTGCGCCGATGTCCACCGGCCTGAACTACGGCGACCCGAACAGCACCGACAACTTCGTGCGTTACCTCCGCGCCGTGACGCAGGTCATGCGGGACAACCAGATGGGCGGCACCTACTGGCCCGCCGTCGGCGGCAAACCGGGCACCATCGGCTACGACTGGTACTCGATGTTCGCTCTCGGCGGCAGCGGCACCACCCTCAACCTGTCCACCCGCAACGGCTACGGCGCCAACCGGGTCCGCTACGGCTGGGGCGACACCGTCGGCGACTCCAGCCCTTCGCCTTCGCCCTCGTCTTCGCCCTCGTCTTCGCCGCAGCCGGACACGTTCTACCGGATCGACGCGCGCCACAGCGGCAAGGCCATGGACGTCCAGCAGGCCAGCACCAACAACAGCGCGCGCATCGACCAGTACACCTACAACGGCAACGCGTGGCAGCAGTGGCGCTTCCAGGACGCCGGCAGCGGCTACTGGCGCGTCATCAGCCGCCACAGCGGGAAGTGCCTCGACGTGACCAGCGCCTCGACCGCCGACGGGGCCGAGCTCATCCAGTACACCTGCGGCACCGGGAACAACCAGCAGTTCCAGATGGTCGCCAACGGTGGCTACTTCCAGCTCCGGGCACGACACAGCGGCAAATGCGTGGACGTACCGGCCGCGTCCACCGCGGACGGCGTGATCCTCAAGCAGTACTCGTGCAACGGCGGCACCAACCAGCAGTGGTCGCGCACGGCCGTCTGACGGTCGTCTCGCCGTGACCGCGGATCCGCGGTCACGTCCTCCCCGGTGCCGCGCTCGTGCTGCGCGCTCGGTGCCGGGGATCCGAAACATGTCGGGCCTGGCCTCGACTGCGACCACTCTCTCCAGGGGGTCGTAGGCGAGGTGCAGGCCCATCCGCATGTGGAGGTCGTTCCGGTCGGCGGGATCCGCCTCCTTCAGGACCTTGGCCATCTCGGCCGCCGATGTCCCGGCGGTGGTCGCCGAGGCTGCCCGCCCACGATCCGAAGACGGCTCAGGTGACGCCGTCCGAGGTCGTTTCGGGTTTCGTGTGGAGGATCTCGCGGGCCTGGTCCGCAGCGCGGGCGATGCTCTCGGAGACGAAGTCGATGAAGCGGGCGATGTTCTCCAGGCGGGCGGCGGCCGGGGTGCCGGGGCCGAGGATGCCGACGCCCTGCCGGGCGACCTCGCCGAGGTGTGCGGTGGCGCGGGCGCTGGCCATCGTGGATTGGTACATGACGTCGTCGTCGACCACGTAGCGTTCGCGGCGGCGTTCGTCGCGTTCCCGGCGGATGAGCCCCTGGCTTTCGAGGAACGTGATCGCTTTGGAGACGGACGCCGGGCTGACCTGGAGGCGCCCGGCGAGTTCGGATGCGGTGAGACTGCCGGTGTCGGCGGTGTAAAGGCCGGCCAGCACCCGGGCCGTCATCTTGGGCAGGCCCGATTGCATGAAGACGGTGGCGAACGTCTCCTCGTACTCGCGCACGGCCTCGGCATCGCGCCCGTGGGCCTGCGGGGGCGTGTTGGGGTCCCGGGGAGCGGCGCGCCTGCGGCGGTGGGCGCGGTGTTCGGTGGCGCGGTGGGCGAGGTCGGCGCGGTAGGCGGTGGGGCCGCCGTTGCGCATCACCTCACGCGTGATCGTCGAGGTCGGACGGTCGAGGCCTCTGGCGATCTCCGCGTAGGCGAGGCCGTCGGCCAGTCCCAGCGCGATCTGCTGGCGTTCCTGCTGGGTAAGTCGGCCTCCCGGCATCGCGGTCTCCTTCGTTGTCTGCGGTGCCTCCAGAATAGCGTTCACTCTCGGTTCATTGCAACGTGCGCAGTGAGTGTTGTTGCATTAGATTTAAAACCATTGCAACAAAATACTGCCTTCTACCTGCAGTGACGGCCGTCTTACACAACGAGCTGATTGCCGCATCGCGAAATGCAACGTAGTGTTTCCGCTATCGGAAAAAACGAGCCGCAGGAGAGCACGATGCAGAAGTTCGACACCCCCATCCCGGTGACCGCCGTCCTCGACGTCCCCGCCGGCCGCATCCGGTTCATCGCCGCCGACCGGGCCGACACCGCGGTCGAGGTCCTCCCCGCGAACGCCTCCAAGAGCCGCGATGTGACGGCGGCGGAGCAGACCGAGGTCGTGTACGGCGACGGCGTCCTGCGGATCAAGGCCCCGGAGGCGAAGAACCAGATCCTCGGCCCTTCCGGATCCGTCGAGGTGACCGTCCAGCTGCCCGCCGGCTCCCGCATCGAAGCGAAGGCGGCCCTCGCCGACTTCCGGGGAGTCGGCAGGCTCGGCGACGTCGTCGTCGAGAGCGCGCAGGGCTCGGTCAAGCTTGATGAGGCCGCGAGCGCTCGCCTCACCCTTCAGTCCGGCGACGTCTCGGTCGGCCGCCTGGGCGGCCCCGCGGAGATCAGCACCCTGAAGGGCGACCTCCGCATCACCGAGGCCGTGAGCGGCACCGTCACGCTGCGAACCGAGGCCGGTGAGATCTCCGTCGGCGCCGCCCGCGGAGTCTCCGCCGCCCTGGACGCCGGCACCACCTACGGCCGGATCCACAACGCGCTCAGGAACACCGACGGCGCCGACGCCGCCCTGACCATCCACGCGACCACCGCCTACGGCGACATCACCGCCCGCAGCCTGTGAGAGGGGCACCTCTCAGGCGCGACGATCCTGTCCGTTCGATCGAAATCCGTAACAGTTCTCAAGGAGCACGCCACCATGTCCCTCACCCTCACCGACCAGGACCGCCCGGAGCTGCAGAAGGTCATCGAGGAAATGATCGATGCCGGCTTCACCGGGGTGACGATGCGTGTGCACGATGAACGTGGCGAGTGGGTCGGCAGCGCAGGGGTGGCCAAGCTGGGCGAGAACGCCAAGCCGCCGGTCGACGGACATGTCCGGATCGGCAGCAACACCAAGACGTTCACGGCGACCGTGGTGCTGCAACTGGTGGCCGAGGGCAAGGTCGAGCTGGACAGCCCGGTCGCCGACTACCTGCCGGAGTTCGGGCTGGACCGGCGGATCACGGTGCGGATGCTGCTGCAGCACACCAGTGGGGTGTTCAACTTCACCGGCGAGTACTTCGAGGACGGCACGTTCGTGCCGGGGATCCCCGCCACCCCCTCCGGCAAGGAGTGGATCGACAACCGCTTCACCACCTACCGGCCCGAGGAGCTGGTCCGGCTGGCACTGTCCAAGCCGTCACGGTTCGAGCCCGGCACCGACTGGAGCTACTCCAACACCAACTACGTGCTGGCCCGGCTGCTGATCGAGAAGGTCACCGGCCGCCCGGTCGCCGAGGAGATGCAGCGCCTCATCCTGGGCCCGCTCGGCCTGACCGGCACCGTTCAGCCGGCCACCGAGACCGACATCCCCGAGCCGCACGCCCACGCCTACTACCGCTACGAGGAGGACGGCCAGACCCATACGGTCGACGTCACCCGCCACAACCCCTCCTGGATCTCCAGCGGCGGTGACATGATCTCCACCACGCGGGACTTGCACACGTTCATCTCCGCGCTGGTGGGCGGCAAGCTCCTGCCGGCCCCTCTGCTGGCCGAGATGTGCACGCCGGAGCCCAAGGCCGGCTACGGCCTGGGGGTGTTCGTGCAGGACGCGGGCGAAAACAGCGGCACCGTCATCACCCACAACGGCGGAGCCGCGGGTCACGCCGCGCTGATGTACAGCACGCCTGACGGCAGCAAGACCCTGACCGCCGCGCTCAACTATGTCGACGACGCCGCGCTGTCCCTCGGCGAGGCGTTCCAGAAGGCGACGCAAAGGCTAGTCAAAGAGGTTTTCGGCGGCGGACAGGCCGGGCCGGTCGGCTCGGCGGAGCCGGCTCAGTAGACGGGCCGAGCGCCTCGGCCCGTACGCCGTGCGAGCGGCCGCTGCTGTCGCACCCGTCGATCACTCGCCGTACCGAAGACGCCCTGGACGAGGATGCCGCACTATGCGAATATACGTTCGATTGATGAAGATCGCCATCGGAAGCGGGTCCTCCAGGCACGTCAGAGTGCTCGCTTCTCCCCTTCTCATCAGAACGGAGTGCATGTGCGCCCGTCGACCTCTGGCCGTGCTCCCCTATCCCGCCGATTAGTCGCCTTGGCCGGATCCCTGCTCGTGATGGCGAGCCTGCTCGCCGCTCAGTCGCCGGCCGCCGCGGCCGCGGACACCGGGGTCGTCGCCGACCTCGGCGTCGTCGCGGGCAGAGGCGGAGACGTGGTGGCCGGCGGCGGCAAGGTCTTCGTCGCCGCCGACGACCGGATCGTGGTCGCGTCCTACGACGGCCGGCCCATCGACACGATCAGCGGCCTGTCCGGCGCCGTCGCCCTGTCCGTATCGGACGGCGCCAGGAAGGTGTACGCGGCGCTGCGCGATTCGAACGAAGTGATCGAGATTGACACCGCTACGGCCACCATCACCCGACGTATCGACCTCAGTGCGTACCCGTGCCCGTCGCATCTGGCGCAGTCCCACGACCGGCTGTGGATCGGATACGGGTGCGGCGAAGCTGGAGAGGGAGGTGTCGTCGGCCTCATCGTGTCGGCGGCGACACCCACCCCCGTCCGGGTGGGGCCGGGCACGACCCGGCCTCCGCTGGTCGCCGTCGCCGGGGCCACGCTGGTGGCCGGGGAGCCGGGAGTCAGTCCCGCTGTAGTCAGGGTGTACGACGTCAACACCACCCCGGGCATCCCGCGCGGCGAGATCCGCGGCGACGCGGACGGGCTGCCGCCCCTGCGGGATCTCGCCCTCACCGAGGACGGGTCGGCACTGTCGGCGTTGGACGGCACCCGCCGGTTCGACGCCTGGGACACGACGACCCTGACTCAGGCCCGTGCCTACGACAGCAGCGAGTTGAGCGAGCAGGGCCTCCCCGCTGCTGTCGCGGCCAGTCCGGACGGCGCGTACGTCGTGGGCGGCTGGAACTCCTCTTCGGGTGACACCGCGGAACTCGTGGTGTACGACCCGGCCACGGCGGAGGTGATCTACGAGGCCGACCACCAGGGGAAGGCGTTGGTGGCGGGCAGCATCGCCTTCCACGGCATATACACCTGGGCGGTGCTGAAGGACACCGGCACCGGGCGGATGCACCTCTGGCGGCTGCCGCCTTCGCCCTACCACTCCTCCGCGCTGACCTTGACGGCTCCCTCCGCGGCGACCGCGCTCACGCAGTCGACCTTCAGCGGACGGCTCACGCTGAGCACCGGTTCGCTGCCCGGCGTACAGACGCTCGAACTGTACCGCTGGCTCCCCGACGGCACCTCCAGGCCCTATCAGGAGATCACCACGGCGGCGGACGGAACCTATGAGTTCACCGACACTCCACCCTCCAGCGGGGCGTTCCGCTATCAGGTGTACTGGCCCGGCAACTCATGGTTCGACGGTCGCGGCGCCTCGGCGACGGTGACGGTGGCCCCGTACCGGCCGGTGCTCACCGTGACCGGACCGGCGACGGGCACCGTCGACCAGCGACTCGAATTCAGCGGAACCTTCGGCGCCGACGGCGTCTCCTTCCCGCGAACGACGATCGTCGTCTCGCGCAAGGTCGTCAGCCCGGATGGCACCGTCACCTCGAAAGCCCTGCCAAAGGTGGCTCCCGCCGCCGACGGATCGTTCGGCTTCGCCGATACGCCGACCACGGCCGGTGAACACGAGTACACCGTCAGGCTGGTTGGGAACTCGGTCATCGAGCCGGCGAACACCAGCCATGTGGTCACCGTCCTCCAACCGGCCACGTAGCATCCCGGCGACCCGGTGACGGCGATCCGAATCGCCGTCACCGACGGTCAAACGCGGTGGTCGCCGGCGCGCGCTTCGAGAAGGAGCTCGTACCTCCGCGTCTGCCGGGGAACATGCAGGACGTGGGCGCCGCGTCGCGGGCGGTGCGGCGGCTCGCGGAGCGGACGCCATCGTCGCGGGAGCGGTTCGTCGACCTGCTGCGAGCCGGATCGGCCGCGTGGCCGGCCTGGCGGATCTTCCGGTCGTGGCTGGCCACCGCGGGATTCACGGGAGTCGCCGCGGTGCCGGCTGCGACGGGGTTCCGGGGGTTTGCAGCGTCGGCGTGAACCAGGTTCTCGCCGGAGGAAGCAGGAGCAGCGTCACGATGAGCGCGGACCAGGGCGCGGTCAGAACCCACTCGAAAGTGCCTTCGACCAAGAAGTGGACGAAGTCGAGCAGGGGGATGGCGACCTGGACCGCGATGGTGGCGTGACGGATCCGTGGGCGACGGGTGCGCCACTGGTTCGCCAACCAGCCGGCGAGGATCGGCGGAAGGTAGAAGGGGGCGTAGAGCAGGTTCTCCAAAACATCGTTGGAATCGAGAACCAGCTCCGGGATGAGCAGGACGATGCCGAGCAGGGCGAGTGTCGCCTGGACCCAGATCAGGTTCCGGGCGACCCTTACAGACAGAGGCATGCGGGGGGATTCACTTTCAGCTCTCGGGAACGCGGCGAAGGCGTCCGCGCAGACGGCTCGCCGGACAAATAGTCCCATTTCTATGCGGCAGTTGATCTCGTCCAATCTGGGGCCGCCTGGTTGTCCACGTGAGCGGGACGGCCGGTTGGATGAGGCGGGTGAGGGCGTGCCGCACGGCGGACGCGGGGGATGAAAGTTTCACGACATCCCATCGCGACGGTGCGCACTTGTCGCGGTAAGAGCCCAGGCGGCGCGCCGACGGCAGCCGGGGCGTCCGAGAGAGGCGATCCACGTGCTTGACGCCGGGACCTTCCTTGATTTGACTCCGCACTACCCCGTTAACCATCGAATCGATTCGGACGCTCATCGATGTTAGCGCTAACACGCGCCTGGCCAGTCCTGCCGCATCGGTGCCGTCCGGTCATGATTCCTGATTGAGAGAAGAAGGCATGATGCTTTTCGGGAGCCTGAGAAGGGTGCTCACGGCCGGGGCGAGCGCGTTGATCGCCACCGCCTGCCTGACCGGCGTCTCCACGCCGTCGCAGGCCGCGACGCAGGGTCCGTGTGACATCTACGCGGCCGGTGGCACGCCGTGTGTGGCGGCGCACAGCACCACGCGTGCTCTGTACGCGGCCTACAACGGCCCGCTCTACCAAGTCAGGCGCGCCTCGGACAACACCACTCGCGACATCGGCGTGCTGAGCGCGGGCGGAGTCGTCAACGCCGCCACGCAGGACTCGTTCTGCGCCGGCACGAACTGTGTGATCACCATCCTCTACGACCAGTCCGGCCGCAACAACCGCCTCACCCAGGCGCCGCCCGGCTACTGGAAGGGTCCGGCCGCGGGCGGATACGACAACCTCGCCGACGCGAAGGCGGCCCCGATCACCATCGGCGGCCAGAAGGCCTACGGCGTCCGCGTGGAGCCCGGCACCGGCTACCGCAACAACAACACCAACGGTGTGGCGACCGGCGACCAGCCCGAGGGCATCTATGCCGTCGTCGACGGCACGCACTACAACCAGTGGTGTTGCTTCGACTACGGCAACGCCCAGACGGACGGCCAGGCCGACTCCCCCGCCATCATGGAGACCGTCTACTTCGGCGCCAACAAGCAGTGGGGCTACGGGGCCGGGGCCGGTCCCTGGATCATGGCCGACCTGGAGTGGGGACTGTTCTCCGGGGTGAACGCGGGCTACAACAACCTCGCGTCGATCAACCACCGTTTCGTCACGGCCATGGTCAAGGGCGAGCCGAATCACTGGGCCATCCGGGGCGGGAACGCGCAGTCGGGCGGCCTGACGAACTACTTCGACGGACGGCGCCCCAACGGCTACAACCCGATGAAGAAGGAAGGCGCCATCCTGCTCGGCATCGGCGGCGACAACAGCGTCTCCGGCCGCGGCACCTTCTTCGAGGGCGTGTTGACCTCCGGCTATCCGAGCGCCGCCACCGAGGACGCCGTACAGGCGAACATCGCCGCCGCGGGCTACGCGCCGGCGGGCGGCGGCAACCCGCAGCAGGGCGTCCAGATCGTGGGCGGCCAGTCCGGCCGGTGCGTCGAGGTGCCGAACTCCAGCACGGCCAACGGCACCCAGGTGCAGTTGTGGGACTGCGGGAGCGGCACCAACCAGCGGTGGACGTACACCTCGGGCAAGCAGTTGCAGGTGTACGGCAACAAGTGCCTGGACGCCTACGGGCAGGGCACCGCCAACGGCACCCAGGTGATCATCTGGGACTGCAACGGCCAGGCCAACCAGCAGTGGAACGTCAACTCCAACGGCACGATCACCGGCGTGCAGTCCGGGCTGTGCCTGGACGCCAACGCGGCGGGCACCGCCAACGGCACGAAGCTCATCCTCTGGGCCTGCAACGGCGGAAACAACCAGAAGTGGACCCTGCGCAGCTGATTGAGCCACGGGCAGAGGTCCGGAACCCGGGTGGGGCCACGGCTCCCCCGGAAACGGTCCTCTGCCCGTACAGGCGACGCTCGGCCGCGGTCATCACCCCAACCCGCCACCAGGAGCTTTGATGAACATGCCGCTGAACCGTCGACGCTTCATCGCCACCACGGCGGCGACCGTCGGCGCCGCCGCGCTTCCTTCGGCGATCTTCTCCGGCCGAGCGGCTGCCGCGGTGCCGCCGCAGGTGACGCTGCCGCAACGCGGCATCTACGACACGGCCGCGGCCGCGAGTTGGACCGATGCCTTCCTTACCGGCAACGGGGAGTACGGGGCCATGCTCTACGGCGCGCCCACTCTGGAGAAGGTGGTCTTCACGCATCATCGGTTCGTGCTGCCCAACGGCACCCGTAACCTGACTCCGCCGGTTCTGTCGGGCCGGTTGGCGGGGGTCAGGGACAAGGCGCTTGCCGGCGACTTCAACGGTGCCACCGGCGACTTCACCTCCGGATGGTCGCTGCGCTGGACCCAGACCTTCCATCCGGGCTACGCGCTGCGAATCAGCACCCCGGGGATGACGACGGTCGGCAACTACGCCCGGGTCACCGATTTCAGGACCGGTGAGGTCACCTCGACGTGGACCGACAGCTACGGTGCGTGGACGCGCCGGGCTTTCGCCTCCCGAGCCGACCGGGTGATCGTCCACGAACTCACTCCCGCGCCGGGCCGGACGATCGACACCACGCTGAGCGTCAACACGGCCCTGAGCGGCGTACCGGGGTCCGTCGGCTTCACCACGCTCGCCACGGTCGGAAACGGTGACGGCTACCTGAACCTGCGGGGCACATACCCGGCCGGGCAGGGGGCGTTCGGCTATGAGGGCGTCACCCGGGTGGTCGCGACCGGCGGCTCGGTACGGGTGAGCGGGTCGACCATCGTCGTGGCCGCGGCGACCAAGCTCGTGCTGCTGACGAAACTCGACCGCTACGAGTCGTCCACCGCGTGGGACGCGAAACCCCTGCACACGGCGCTGGCCGCGCTGACCGCCGACTACACGGCGTTGCTCGCGCGGCACACCGCCCTGCACACCCCGCTGTACGACCGTTCACGCCTCGACCTGAACGTCAGCGCGGCCGATCGGCAACTGCCGACCAGTGAACTGATCGGCCGGCAGAACTCCAACCGCAACGTCATCGACCTCGCGTTGCTGGAGCGGATGTACGACTCCGGCCGTTATCTGTTCCTCAGTTCCAGCGGCGTCCTGCCACCACGGCTGACCGGCCTGTGGACGGGCGCCTGGGACGCGGCGTGGGCCGGGGACTTCACCACCGACGCCAACGTCAACTTCCAGGTCGCCGGGGGCAACATCCTGTCCCTCACCGAAGCCATGGACGGCTACTTCACCCTGATCCTCGGCCAGATCGACGACTGGCGCACCAACGCGAGAAACCTCTACGGCGCTCGCGGCCTGCTCGCTCCCTCCCGGACCGACGGCGAGTACGGCAAGATGCTGCACTTCGACAGCGGGTTCCCCGGCCACACCTGGATCGGCGGCGCCGACTGGCTGCTCTATCCGCTGCTCGAGTACTACCAGGTCAGCGGTGACGCCACCTTCTACCGCACCAGGCTCGCCCCGGTCCTGATCGAGCTCGCACTGTTCTACGAGGACTTCCTCACCCGCACCGACGCCAACGGCAGGGTCGTCTTCGTGCCGTGCTTCTCCATGGAGAACAGCCCGGGCAACACGGGCAGGCAACTGTCGATCAATGCGACCGGCGAGATCGCAGCGGGCAGGCATGCGCTGCAGGCCGCCATCGACGCCGCTGACTTCCTCGGCACCGAGCAGGGCCCGGGCCAGGGCGTGCAACGCTGGACCGCCCTGCTGGCCAAGATGCCCGATTACCGGATCAACGGCGACGGGGCGCTCGCGGAATGGTCGTGGCCCAGCCTGACCGACCGGTACAACCACCGTCACGTACAGCACATGTACCCGGTCTGGCCGCTGCACGAGATCAACCCCGAGGACAAGCCCGACCTGATCCGCTACGCGAGCCGCGCCCTGGACCTGCGGGGGGACGAGGGAGGGGAGGCCCACGGTGCCATCCACCGCGGCCTCGCCCGAGCCCGGCTCAAGGACGGCGCCGGCGTGTACGGCAACCTGCGGAAGATCCTGGGCAACAACATGGTCTTCCGATCGTTGATGACCTCGCACAACCCGAACCTGTCGATCTACAACGCCGACGCCGCCAATTCGCTGCCCGCGATTCTCGCCGAGGCGTTGATCTACAGCAGGCCCGGCGTCCTGGAGTTGCTGCCCGCGCTGCCCGACCAGTTCGCCAAGGGCACGATCACCGGCGTACGCGGCCGCAACCGCATCCGGATCGATTCGCTCACCTGGGACATCAACGCCCGGACCGTCACCGCCGCCGTCGTCTCCGACATCACCCAGACCATAACGCTCATCTGCCGGCGCGGGATCGCCTCCCTGACCACCGGTGCGAGCGTCACCGCCTCGCCGTTGGGCAGCCACGCCCGGCAGGTGTCACTCACCGCGGGTACGCCGACCCAGATCACCGTCGAGCTGAGCGCCGGCGGCCCGTCCACCGGCGTCGTCCGCCTGGTCAACCGCAACAGCGGCAAGGTGCTGGACGTCTACGGCGGCTCCACCGCCGACGGCGCGACCATCGTCCAGTGGCCCTGGACCGGCGGGACCAACCAGCAGTGGCGGATGACACAGAACTCCGACGGCTCCTTCCGGCTGATCAGTCTCGGCAGCGGCAAGGCTCTCACCAGCCCGAACGCCAACCAGGGCACCGCGCTCGTCCAGATGACCGACACCAACGGCGCGAACCAGCGGTGGAAACTCGTCCCCGCCGCCACGAGCGGCTACTACCGGATCGTCAACGCCGGCAACGGACTGTGCGCGGACGTCGAAGCCGGGTCCACAGCCGACGGCGCCCGAGTCATCCAATGGGCCGCCAACAGCGGTGCCAACCAGGAATGGCAGCTCATCACCGTGTGACGGCGAGACCGCGTCGGCGTGGGCCCGGCGCCCGGCGTCAGGGCAAGTGGCAGGCGGAACCGGTGGCCCCGCGTACGGGCTCGCCGTGGCATCGAATCGAGTCGCTGGAGATCCAGCCCAGTCTGGACATTTCCGCCGCATGCGCTTCCGGTTCTCGATCTCGGAACCGCTGACACATCCTATGTACGAGACGTCCGACGCGGTCTGAAAGTTGCACGACGTAGGGGTTCCCATCGCGAATCGGCTGTGGTGGAAACGTCTGGCCCAAGTGATCCCATCTCACCTGAACCATGAGCCTTGACAGTAAGGAGGCACGAGCTTACGTGTGGTGTCCGGCCATACGTCGAATCGATACGACACTGCCATCACCAGGAGACAGCGTGCCCCCATCGAGCCGTCGGTTTCCGCCGCGGCGTCGTGGGCGGCGGCCGGATGAGACGCACATCGCACCAGGGATTCACCCGAAAGGATTACCCATGAAGCGGAGCGATCCCTCCTCCCGTCCTCGACGTCCGGTGAGCAGGTGGCCGGCCGTGCTGGCGGTCTTCCTTGTCGCGATGATCGGGGCTCAGCCGGCTGTGGCGGCACAGCAGTCCGCACCGTCGGAGTCCAGCGCGACGGTCGCCGCCGCCGGGGACATCGACGGCTTCACCGCGGGCAATGCCGCGATCGCCTCGGTCGATCTCGCCGGGACGTGGAGCTTCACCCCGGCGGGCCGGTCGACGACGTCGATCAAGGTGCCCGGAGGTGGCTGGTACAAGCAGGGTTTCACTGATGTGTCCCAGGCGGTGTACTCGCGTACGGTGACGGTGCCGGACTCGGGGCAGCCGCAGTCGACGTGGATCGAGTTCGGCGCCGTGAACCACCAGGCGACCTTGTCGGTGGACGGCCGGGTGGTGGCGACGCAGACCACGGCCTTCACCCCGTCGAAGTTCGACATCAGCGCCTACGCCGCCCCGGGCACCACTCATACGATCACCGTCGACGTGAAGGGCCGCGGCGCGCTGAAGAACCCGGCGAACGGCAAGTACATCGTGCCCGTGGCCGCCGACTGGTCCGAGGCGGTCCCGCAGGGGATCTTCCGCTCCGCGTTCCTGCGGGTGTATCCGGCCGTGTACGTCAGTGACGCGTTCATCCGTACTTCGGTGGCGAATCAAACCCTCGGCTACGACGTGTGGGTGACCAACACCTCGAGCAGCGCTCGATCGGTGACGGTGACCGGCGAGCTGTCGTCGGACGGCGGCGGGACGTTCGGTTACCCGGCGCTGCCGGCCCGCACCGTGACCGTGGGGGCGCGGTCCACGGCCAAGGTCACGGTCGATTCCGTCGCGTGGAACCTCGGCAGCACCTCGTACTGGTGGCCGAACGTCCCCTACCGGTCGGGGTATCGAGCCCAGCTTCACCGTCTCAAGGTCAGCGCGGCGACCGACGACGGCCGGACAAGTGACGCGACATACCGGTTCGGGTTCCGTGAGACCACCCAGAACGGCGAGTACTACTACATCAACGGCGTCCGGGTGAACTTCCGCGGTGACAACCTGCAGGGCGCGGACTACGACCGGGTCGACAACGCAGGCAAGGGCGACGCCTACGACACGCTGCCCGGCTTCCTCCCGCCCTCGGCGGGCAACGGCGGCTGGCCGCAGGCCGTGGACAACTACCAGCGGCTCAACTACAACGTGGTGCGCATCCACCAGGAGCCGGCCAGTCCGTACATGCTCGACGTGGCCGACGAGACGGGCCTGATGATCATCGACGAGACCGGCATCCGCGGCAGCGCGCAGGACTTCGTCTCAGGGCACGACAACATGGTCGCTCACGCCCGCGCGCTCACGCTGCGGGACCGCAATCATCCCGCCGTCATCCGCTGGAGCCAGGCCAACGAACCGACCTTCGGCAACGACTCCGAGCAGTTCGAGCAGGATCTCTACGCGGCGATGAACGGCAACGACGGCACCCGCCCGGTCAGCCTCGACGCCGCGCCAGGCGCCGACGCACCCAGCCGGTACCCGAACATGAGGTACGGCAACTTCGCGGTCTTCGCCCACTACCTCGACGGCGTCGGGCAGTACGGGGAGCGGGTGGCCACCGTGACCGGCCGTCCCGATGGTGAGGGCGAGTACGTCTGGAACAAGTGCAACACCAAGCAGGGCTTCATGTGGTTCGCCACGGCGACGGCCGCCAAACGTGGCAAGGACGCCGCCGACCTGCGTCCGTACACGCTGCTGTCCGCGTGGGCCGGTTTCGTGCCCGGGGTGCGTTCCACGGACTTCGTGCCGGAGGAGGGCGGTCATCCGCTCTACGGTGCGGACAACCTGTCCGATCCTTGGAGCAACCCCCAGATCCAGCGCGTCCAAGCGGCGTTCAATCCGGTCGCGGCGATCGACCTGCCCTACTGGTCGGCGTCCGGAGCCTCCGACGGCAACGGCACCTTCCCGCTGCCGCAGGCCGTGAACACCTACGCCTCCAACGCCTCCGTGACCCGCGACATCACCGTCTTCAACGACGACCTGCGCGGCACCTCCGTCGGATTCTCCTGGTCGGCACGGCTCGACCGGCCCGACGGCACTGTGATCGCGTCGGGGCAGACCACACTGAACATCCCACTCGGCTCGCGGGTCACCCAGCCGGTCACCTTCACCACACCGGCGAGCGGCTCGCGGGTGTACCTGGTGCTGACGACCGCCAAGTCGGGTGCCACGACGTTCAGCGACGCGGTCGAGTACTTCAATCTCGGGTCCGGTTCGAGCGGCCCGGTGTCGGGCGCGACCTACCGCATCGTCAACCGCAACAGCGGCAAGCCGCTCGGCGTGGCCGGCGGTTCTTCCGCCGACGGCGCCAAGGCCGTGCAGCAGTCCGGTTCCGGCGCGTGGACCGTCACCAGCGGTCAGGGCGGTGCGTACACCCTGCGCTACGTCCCCACCGGCAAGGTCCTCGACGTCAACGGCAGCAGTACGACCCAAGGGCTGCAACTGCAGCAGTGGACCGCCAACGGCGGCACCAACCAGCTGTGGTACCTGCGGTCCACCGGCGACGGCTATTACACGATCGTCAGCTACAGCAGCGGGCTGCTGGCGGACGTGTACGGCGCGTCCACCTCCGACGGTGCCCAGGTCGTGCAGTGGACCGCCAACGGCGGCACCAACCAGCAATGGCAGTTGATCCCGGCCTGAGACCACCTGACCACCTGGGGCACCCCGGCCACGGCGGGCGAGGGAGGTGATGACGAGGCCGGGTCACGGGGTGCTGCGAATTCGGCTTGAACGTACGCCGGTCGAACGCGAGCGTCCAGACCGGTCTTGACCCGAGCCTGACGACGGAGTCTGATCCATCGCTCGATCTCTACCGAACCGGTGGTGCCCATCCTCCGAACGTGGAGGCGGTCTTGTTCCAGAGCGGCAGTCAGCAGAACGTCTGCCGGGGAACATGCAGAACATGGGGGCCGCGTCGCGAGAGGTCCGGCGGCTCGCGGAGCGGACGCCGCCGTCGCGGGAGCGGTTCGTCGACCTGCTGCGAGCCGTGTCGATCGTCGCGGTGGTCCTCGGACACTGGCTGGCGACGGTGGTCGGCTACGACGAGCACGGCGAGCTGACCGGCCGGTCGGCGCTGCCGGAGCTGCCGTGGGCGCGGCCGATCACCTGGGTGGTCCAGGTGATGCCCGTGTTCTTCCTCGTCGGCGGGTACGCCAACGCCGTCTCCCTGGCCGCGGAGCGACGCCGCGGAGGGAACGCCACCGAGTGGCTGATCAGGCGGAGCGGCCGGCTGATCCCGCCGACCACGGCCCTGGTGCTGGTGCTGGGAGGCGGCGCGCTGGCGGCGGGCCTGTTCGACGCCGACCCTGCCCGGGTTCGTACGGTGGTCTGGCTGGCCTCGATCCCGTTGTGGTTCCTCGTGGCCTACCTGGTGGTGGTCGTGCTGACCCCGCCGATGTACGCCCTCCATCGCCGGTACGGACTCGCCGTCCCGCCGGTGCTGGTGGGGCTCGTCGCAGCCGGTGACGTGGCCCGTCTCCTCGGCCACGACTTCTGGGGCGGCGGCAACTTCCTGTTCGGCTGGCTGGCCGTCCACCAGACGGGTTTCGCCTGGCGGGACGGACTGTCGGCTCGCCCTCGCGTCGCGGTGTCGCTGCTGCTCGGCGGGACCGGCGCGCTGCTCCTGCTCACCCTCGCCGGTCCCTACCCGATCAGCATGATCAATGTGCCCGGCGAGCGGCTGCACAACATGTCCCCGCCCAGCCTGGCCCTGCTGGCGGTCGCCACCGCCCAGCTCGGGGTGGCGCTGCTGCTGCGGGATCGGGGCGAGCGATGGTTACGGCGCGGCCGCAGGTGGATCGCCGTGGTCGCGGTCAACTCGGTGATCATGACGATCTTCCTCTGGCACATCTCCGCCGCGATCCTGCTCGTCGCCGCGCTGCACGTCGCGGGCGTGCTGCCGACTCCGCAGGCCGGATCGGCCGCGTGGCTGGCCTGGCGGATCCCGTTGCTGGTCCTGTTCGGCGCCGCTCTCACGCCACTCGTCGCGATCTTCGGCCCGATCGAGGTGCGCGGCGCCCGGCGCCGGATCTCGCTCCCGACGCCGGCCGTCCTGGCGGGTATGGCGTCCTGCCGGGTCTTCCGGCCGTGCCTGGCCATCGCGGGATTCGCGGGAGTCGCCTTCGCCCTGCTCGCCAACAGCCTGTGGCCCAGCACCGCTCCGACCGGATCAGGAATGCCGGCGGTCGCGCTGGTCACCTACCTCGCCTGCGCGGCGGTCCTGCGCCTGCTGCGCTCGACTCCTCCTGCCACGGAGGCCGGACCGCGCCACCGGTGACGCCGAATCCGGTAGCCGGCACGATGGCGTGGCGTCTCATGCCGCCCTGGAAACCTGGTCGCCATGTGTCCCGTCCGAGCTCGGCACGGGGGGAGGCAGGGCCTGTTCGCACCAGATGGTCTTGCCACAGGTCGACTGTCTCGTGCCCCAGCTCTGCGTGAGCTGTGCGACCAGCAGCAGTCCACGGCCTCCCTCGTCGAAGACGCGGGCCCGGCGCAGATGCGGTGCGGTGTTGCTGCCGTCCGAGACCTCGCAGATCAGTGTGCGGTCGCGGATCAGCCGCAGCTGAATCGGCCCGGTCCCGTGGCGCATGGCGTTGGTGACCAGCTCGCTCACCACGAGCCCGGTGACGAACTCCATCTCGGCCAGTCCCCATACGAGGAGCTGGTCGATGGCGAGCTTGCGGGTGTACGTGACCACGGCCGGGTCGGCGGGGACGTCCCACGTGACGATCTGGTCCGGGGAGAGGGCCGCGGTGCGTGCCAGGAGAAGGGCCGCGTCGTCGGCCGCGCGGCCGCCGAGCAGGGCGCCGGTCACGGTGTCGCAGGTGTCCTCAAGCGATGCGGTCGGCAGCGCCAGGGCGCGGCGCAGCTCGGCGAGGCCCTGGTCGATGTCCCGGTCGCGGGACTCGATCAGGCCGTCGGTGAACAGGGCGACGACGGTGCCCGCGGTCAGGCGCAGCTCGGTGGTTTCGAAGGGCAGGCCGCCGACGCCGAGAGGAGGGCCGACCGGCCCGCTCACCAGTTCCGTGGCGCCGTCGAGAGCGACCAGGACGGGCAGTGGGTGACCGGCGGTGGCCATGGTGCAACAGCGCGAGACGGGGTCGTAGACGGCGTACAGGCACGTGGCTCCCAGCTCGGCGAACGCGGCCGTGTCGCCTTCCGCCGTGCCGGGCTGTTCATCGCCGGTGAGGTGGATGACCAGGTCGTCCAGGTGCGTGAGGAGCTCGTCGGGCGGCAGGTCGACGTCGGCCAGCGTGCGTACGGCGGTGCGCAGCCGGCCCATGGTCGCGGCGGCGTGGATGCCGTGGCCGACGACGTCTCCGACGACGAGGGCGACCCGGCAGCCGGACAGCGGGATCACGTCGAACCAGTCGCCGCCCACCCCGGTCTGTGCGCCCGCCGGCAGATAACGGGAGGCGATCTCCACCGCCGGCTGCACGGGCAGCCGCTGGGGCAGCAGACTGCGCTGCAGGGTCAGCGCGGTTTTGCGTTCGTGGGTGTAACGGCGGGCGTTGTCGATGACGACGCCGGCCTTGGCGGCGAGCTCCGCCGCGTAGGACAGGTCCTCCTCGTCGAATCGCCCGGGCAGCCGCGAGCGCCAGAAGCTGACCACGCCCATCCGCATTCCCCGGGCACGTAGCGGAGTCGTGATCAGGGAATGGATGCCGTGGTCCAGGATCCGGGCGGCCTCTTCCGGATCCCGGGACCGCCACGCGGTGGAGGTCCGCAGATCGGGCTCGATCACGGGGAGGCCGCGGTCGAGACTGCGGGCCTGGGGCGTGGGCGGGGCCCACGTGATCGGCCCGCCGGGCGGGTGGAACGACGCGGTGTTCCCGATGCCTCCGATCGCCACCCGGCACAGCGTCTCGCCCTCGTCCGGGTGGTGGTCATCGCCTTGTACGACGGCCACTTCCAGGTCGACCGTGACGAAGTCGGCGAACTCGGGGACCACCACCTCCACCAGTTCCTCCGCCGTCCGCCGCACATCGAGGGTGGTGCCCACCGCCGTGCTGGCGTCGTACAGCAGTTGGAGGCGTCTGTGCGCCTTCTCGGTCAGCTTGCGGCTCTCCTCCAGCGAGTGCCCCATGCTGTTGAACGCGACTTCGAGCTCGCCGATCTCGCCCGCACCGGTTTCGGGCATGCGCGCCGTGAGGTCTCCGTCGGCAAGCCGGGAGGCGACGGCGGCCGCTTTTCGCACCGGCCGGACGATCGACCGGATCAGGTAGGTGTCGAAGGCGAGGATGAGCAGTATCGATCCCACCACCCCGATCGACGCCACCGCGGTGGCCCGGACAGCGGCTTCGGCGGCGTGTGCCTGTCGCGACGCGAGAAGTTGATCCTCAAAGGTCACGAACTGCTGAAACTGGCCCCTGATCGCGTCGACGCGGCGCTTTCCGTCTTGCGTCACCGCCACGGTGTGCACGGATGCCGGATCCCGCCGCGCGGCCTCCACGGTCGGGACCGAATAGTCACGGATGTAGGCCTCGATGGATTGCCTGATCCGGCGCGCCCGCTCTCCCTGCGCGGGGGCGCCCGCGGTCGCGAGACGCTCCAGGGTGGCCGCCTGCTCGGGAATGGCGGCGCGGGCCTGTCTCCATGGTTGCAGGAAGCTCTCCTCCCCGGCGATGACGAACCCCCGCTGGCCGGTCTCAAGGTCGATGACGAGTCTCTGGAGGTGGTTCGCGCTCGTCAGTACATGCCTGGAGTGGTTCGTCAGATCCACCGCCTCACGAAGACCCACGATCGCCGGCAGGAGGAACGCGAAGGCGCCGCTGATGAGGCCCAGGAGCAGCACGCTCACCACGATCGTGCGCCGGGTCAGTCCGCCTTTCCCCTCAGCCCGTCGCGTGCGACGCGAACCGCTTACCCCCATGGCATGCCTTCTGACCAGCGGCAATCTCGTCTACTTCGTCATCTTACGACTGTGACCCTTTCGCTCCCGGAAGGGAGCGGCGCCGCCCCCGGGCAGACGAACGAGCGGGTCCGGCCGGGCGAGGTGCTCCGGCCGGACCCGCTCGGTCCGGTTGTTCGGTTCTCAGGTCAGGCGGTCACGGGCTGGAGCAGGTGACGGAGGGGGTGGCCGCGCTGCCGTTGGCGGTGAAGCCCAGGGTGGTGGAGGCACCCGAGGCGATGGAGCCGTTGTAGGGCGCGTTGCGGACCGTCACGCTGGAGCCGGACACGCTCTGCTGGCCGTTCCACAGGCTGCTGATGCTCTGCCCGCCGGGCCAGGTCCACTTCACGGTCCAGCCGTTGACCGGCGCGCTGCCCGCCTGCACGGTCACCTCGGACTGGAACCCGCCGGGCCAGGAGTTCACCGTACGCATCGTCGCGCTGCATCCGCCCGGCTCCGTCGACGGCGACTGGGACGGCGACTGCGACGGCGACTGGGACGGGCTGACCGGCGGCGTCGGGCTGGGGCTGTCCGAAGGACTCGCGCTGGGGCTCACCGGCGGGGAGGGCGAGACGGGCGGGGCGGCGTTGAGGGCGTTGAGGACCGAGGTGTAGGCGGCCTTCTTGTTGCCGCTGGTGTCGAACAGCAGCGGGCTGGTGTTCGCGCCGAGCCAGGAGTCGCTGTCACGGACGCCCCACACGGTGATGCCGACGCACCGCGAGACGGCCAGGCAGTCGTTGGTCACGTTGGCGTAGGTCTGCGCCGAGCCGCCCTGGATGTCCAGCTCGGTGATCGCCACGTCGACGCCGAGGGCGGCGAAGCTGGAGATCGTGGTGCGGTAGTTGCTGTTGTAGGCGCTCTGGCTGTTGAAGTGCGACTGCAGGCCGACGCAGTCGATCGGCACGCCGCGCTGCTTGAAGTCCTTGACCATGTTGTAGACGCCCTGCGTCTTGGCCCAGGACCAGTTGTCGATGTTGTAGTCGTTGTAGCAGAGCTTGGCGGCCGGGTCGGCGTTCCGCGCGGTGCGGAAGGCCACCTCGATCCAGTCGTTGCCCGTCCGCTGCAGGTTGGAGTCGCGCCGGCCACCGGAGTTGCCGTCGGCGAACGCCTCGTTGACGACGTCCCAGTAGGCGATCTTGCCCTTGTAGTGGGACATGACCCCGTTGATGTGGTCGATCATCGCCTGCCGCAGGCTGCTGCCCGACAGCGACTGCATCCAACCCGGCTGCTGGGAGTACCAGGCCAGCGTGTGACCACGCACCCGCTTGCCGTTCTGCACGGCCCAGTTGTAGACCCGGTCGCCGGCGGAGAAGTTGAACTGACCGCGGTTCGGCTCGGTCGCGTCGATCTTCATCTCGTTCTCGGCGGTCACCATGTTGAACTCACGGTTCGCGATGGTCGTGTACTGCGAGTCGCCGAGCTTGCCCGAGGCGATCGCGGTGCCGAAGTAACGGCCGCTCTGCGCCGCCGCCGCGCCCAGCGTGCTGGCCGCCGCGTCGGCGGGGGCCGAAGCCGCCGCGAACGCCGTGACCGCACCGAGCACACCGAGAGCACCGACGGCCAGAGCCCGCCGCATCCCCGTGAAGGGCTGCCGGGTTCCAGGCCGGGAATTGGCGCGTACGCCCATGCCTGAGCCTCCATAACTGAAACGGGAAGGGAGTACTGCGGCGACATGCCGCGCGGGATGGACGCGGGCCCCATCACTGGGAACGCACACCCGTCAGGCGTCGCGAAACGGCGGCCCCCTGCCTGCGCACCACCACCGGACAGGAGGGCCGCCTCGGGACCTCAGTGTGGAAACCACGCCGAAACATGTCAAGACTGGGGTGAAACTTTCGGAGGCGGGCCGTCGTCAGGCTGGCGTCCTACCCCCGTATATGGCCTGCCCAGGGCCCTGGAAATTTTCGAGCCGGCCAGCCCGCCAGAAGGGCGGTAATGGCTGAAATTTACATCATCGCCCAGCGTGAGCCGTGCGCTCCGGCGGCCTCGGCGAGGTCTTCCCGATCACTCCGCCCACAACAAGCGAAGGCCTCCGGTACGGCGGCGTGCGCCGTGCCGGAGGCCTTCTTTCACCACCAGGAGAGAAGGAGAGTCAGCGGAGGAACTCGCCTAGCTGTTCCAGGTCCACTTCTGGTTGTTGCCGCCGTGGCAGCTGTAGAGCTGGAGCTTGGTGCCGTTGCCGGTGCCGGCTCCGACGGCGTCGAGGCACAGGTTGGACTGGACGCCCTGGATGCTGCCGTCGGAGTTCACCCGCCACTTCTGGTTGTCCCCGCCCCAGCAGGAGTAGATCTGGATTGCGGCGCCGTTGCCCGTGCCGGCCGCGTCCAGGCACTTGTTGCCGTAGACCCGGATCTCACCGGAGGACGTGGACGACCAGGTCTGGTTGCTCTGACCGTTGCAGTCGTACAGCTGCACCTGCGTGCCGTCGTTCTGGCTGGCGTTGGGCACGTCGATGCAGCGACCGGAGGCCACGCCCCGGATCGCCCCGTTGCCGCCACTGGTCGGGCTCACCGTCGGAGTCGCGCTGGGGCTCCCCGAAGGACTCGCGCTGGGGCTCACCGGCGGGGAGGGCGAGACGGTGGGGGCGGAGTTGAGGGCGTTGAGGACCGAGGTGTAGGCGGCCTTCTTGTTGCCGTTGCCGTCGAACAGCAGCGGGCTGGTGTTCGCGCCGAGCCAGGAGTCGCTGTCACGGACGCCCCACACGGTGATGCCGACGCACCGCGCCACCGCGAGACAGTCGTTGACCACGCTCGCGTAGGTCTGCGCCGAGCCGCCCTGGATGTCCAGCTCGGTGATCGCCACGTCGACACCGAGCGCGGCGAAGCTGGAGATCGTGGTGCGGTAGTTGCTGTTGTACGGGCTGTTGCTGTTGAAGTGCGACTGCAGGCCGACGCAGTCGATCGGCACGCCGCGCTGCTTGAAGTCCTTGACCATGTTGTAGACGCCCTGCGTCTTGGCCCAGGACCAGTTGTCGATGTTGTAGTCGTTGTAGCAGAGCTTGGCGGCCGGGTCGGCGTTCCGCGCGGTGCGGAAGGCCACCTCGATCCAGTCGTTGCCCGTCCGCTGCAGGTTGGAGTCGCGCCGGCCACCGGAGTTGCCGTCGGCGAACGCCTCGTTGACGACGTCCCAGTAGGCGATCTTGCCCTTGTAGTGGGACATGACCCCGTTGATGTGGTCGATCATCGCCTGCCGCAGGCTGCTGCCCGACAGCGACTGCATCCAACCCGGCTGCTGGGAGTACCAGGCCAGCGTGTGACCACGCACCCGCTTGCCGTTCTGCACGGCCCAGTTGTAGACCCGGTCGCCGGCGGAGAAGTTGAACTGACCGCGGTTCGGCTCGGTCGCGTCGATCTTCATCTCGTTCTCGGCGGTCACCATGTTGAACTCACGGTTCGCGATGGTCGTGTACTGCGAGTCGCCGAGCTTGCCCGAGGCGATCGCGGTGCCGAAGTAACGGCCGCTCTGCGCCGCCGCCGCGCCCAGCGTGCTGGCCGCCGCGTCGGCGGGGGCCGAAGCCGCCGCGAACGCCGTGACCGCGCCGAGCACACCGAGAGCACCGACGGCCAGAACCCGGCGCAGCCCTGTGAAGGACTGCCGGGTTCCAGGCCGGGAATTGGGGCGTTCGCCCATGCCTGAGCCTCCATAACTGGAACGGGAAGGGAAAGAGGCGAGTAGAGTCGCGAATCGACGCCGCGCTCCATCGATCGGGAGCGCACACCACCGGGGGCGTCGCGGACGGCCTCCCGCCTGTGCACCACCATCAGGCAGGAGATCGCCTCGGGGACTCAGTGTGGAAACCCCGCCGAAACATGTCAAGACTTTAGTGAAACTTTCGGAACGACCGGCCCTCGCCCGGCGGTGTCGCACCCCGCCGGCATCCGCCCCGGTCTCCCGAAACGTCTCGGCGGGCCGTCGCCTCCGGCCCGGCCGGAATGCCTGAAAGTTTCATCACACATCCCCTGCGCACCGGTGAGACGTACGACATAAGACCTGCTGGGCCCGTCCCCGTCGTCGCACGCCCCGTACGCGAGACCGCGGGTCCTTGACTCCGTCTCGCCACCTCGGCTTTGCTCCGCCCCACCACCACTTAGCGCACCGAAGGGAGAAGGGAGCCTGGAGCCCCAGGTAGTTGTTAACGTTAACAGCATCTCGTCTTGAAAGCGCACCACGCGGCCCGAGCGACGCGAGACCCCGGATGGACACACCACCTCCCTCCGCGGCCTCCCCTCGCCGTCGCTTTCGATGGGAGGTCGCCCGTACAGAGCGGGAGGAGCCGGATCGGCCGGCCCGTGACTCCTCGCAGCGGTGCGGCCCGTACGACGGGCCGGCCCGGCCACCCCGATCATGTTCGGCCGCAGAGCCACCACTTCACGGCGTTCGCCCCCTGAGAAAGCTGGGTACAAAAATGTTAGCGATAACAGAAATAATCCATCGTCCGCGCTGGTCGCGTGCGCGGAAGTCGATGAGCCGATGGCTGGCCGTACCGCTCCTGACCGTGGCCATGGCGGCGTCGGGCGCGGTGCTGGGGGCGGGCGCCGCGAGCGCGGAGTCCAACGGCGGGGTTCGGGTGATGCCGCTGGGTGACTCGATCACCGAGGGCACCCAGGTGCCGGGCGGGTACCGGATCGGGCTGTGGCAGCGCCTGGCCGCCGGCCGCTACACCGTGGACTTCGTCGGCTCGCAGTACAACGGGCCGGGCAACCTGGGCGACCACGACCACGAGGGCCACCCCGGCTGGCGGATCGACCAGATCGACGCCAACATCACCGGCTGGCTGCGCAGCTACACCCCCCGCACCGTGCTGCTGCACATCGGCACCAACGACGTGCTGCAGAACTACAACGTCTCCTCCGCCCCCCAGCGGCTGTCCACCCTGATCGACCACATCACCTCGGCCGCGCCCAACGCCGAGGTGTTCGTCGCCACGATCATCCCGCTGTCGAACTCCGGCCAGGAGTCGGCCGCCCGCACCTTCAACGCCGCCGTCCCCGGCATCGTGCAGTCGAAGGTCAACAGCGGCAAGCACGTCCACCTGGTCGACATGCACAGCAAGCTCACCACCGGCGACCTCATCGACGGCATCCACCCCACCGCGAACGGCTACGACAAGATGGCCGCCGCCTGGTACGCCGCCCTCCAGTCGGTCCCGGGCAGCCTCGGCCAGGGGTCCAGCCCGAGCCCCAGCGCGACCCCCAGCACCAGCCCGAGCACCAGCCCCAGTGCCGGTCCCAGTGCGATCAAGGGAGTCGCTTCGGGCAGGTGCGTGGACGTCCCCAACGCGTCGCAGACCAGCGGCACCCAGGTGCAGATCTGGGACTGCAACGGACAGTCCAACCAGAGCTGGACTCCCACCAGCTCCGGCGAACTGCGCGTGTACGGCAACAAGTGCCTCGACGTGGCCAACATGAGCACCGCCGACGGAGCCGCGGTGCAGATCTGGGACTGCAACGGACAGAACAACCAGAAGTGGCGCTTCAACAGTGACGGCAGCATCACCGCGGTCGGAGCCAACAAGTGCCTCGACGCACCCAACTACTCCACCGCCAACGGCGTGAAGCTCCAGATCTGGTCCTGCAACGGGCAGAGCAACCAGCGCTGGACCCGCGTCTGATCGAGGACCCCGCCGGGGCGGCCGGACCGGCCGCCCCGGCGTAGGCCCGCCCCGCAGCGGCCCCCGCGGGCGCCGCCCGTCATGTCCCCCAGCGGTCCCCTCCACCCCAAGCGCCCTGATCACGAGTAGCGGCCGGCCTCCGGCACCGCCGCCCGGACGCCGCGCCGACGGGTCACCACTTCGACAACGAAAGGACTTCGCGTGAAACGAAGGCTCAGATCCCTGCTGGCCGCCGTCTCGTTGCCCCTGGTACTCGTCGGCATGCTGCTGGCCGCCCACCCCGCCGCGGCCGCCACGCTGACCCGCATCACCGGGTTCGGCACCAACCCGACCAACCTCAACATGTACCTCTACGTCCCCGACCGGGTCGCCGCCCGCCCCGCCCTGCTCGTCCTGGTCCACTACTGCAGCGGCTCGGCCAGCGGCATCTTCAACGGCAACGGCCACGACTACGTCACCGCCGCCGACCGCTACGGCTACATCATCGTGGTCCCCGAAGCCACCCGCAGCGGATCCTGCTTCGACGTCTCCACCCCCGCCGCACTGCGCCGCGACGGCGGCAGCGACTCCACCGGCATCATGGCCATGGTCAACTACACCCGCCAGCGCTACAACGTCGACCCCGGCCGCATCGTGGTCAGCGGCTTCTCCTCCGGCGCCATGATGACCAACGTCCTGGCCGCCGAATACCCCGACGTGTTCTCCGCCGCCTCCGCCTTCTCCGGCGTCCCCGCCGGCTGCTTCGCCACCAACGACGGCTCCCTGTGGAACAGCCAGTGCTCCGGCGGGCAGATCACCAAGACCGCCCAGCAGTGGGGCGACCAGGCCCGCGCCATGTACCCCGGATACACCGGCCGCTACCCCCGCATGCAGCTGTGGCACGGCACCACCGACACCACCCTGCACTACAACAACTTCGGTGAAGAGATCAAGCAGTGGACCAACCTCAACGGGTTGAGCCAGACCCCCGCCTTCACCGACCACCCCCAGTCCTCCTGGACCCGCACCCGGTACGGCAACACCGGCACCCAGGCCACCGTCGAGGGCATCAGCATCTCCGGCGTCGGCCACCAGCTCCCCATGAGCGGCCAGCTCGCCTACGCCATCTCCTTCCTCGGCCTCGACGCGCCGAGCACCTCCCCGTCCGCGACGCCGACCGTCACCCCCACCGTGACGCCGACGGTGACGCCGTCGACGACTCCCACGTCCGGCGGGGGCAGCGGGGCGATCAAGGGTGTGGCCTCCGGCCGCTGCGTGGACGTACCCGGCGCCACCCAGACCGACGGCACCCAGGTGCAGCTGTGGGACTGCAACGGCCAGACCAACCAGACCTGGTCGTCCACCTCGGCCAGTGAGATCCGCGTCTACGGCAACAAGTGCCTGGACGCCGGCGGCACCGGCAACGGCGCCAAGATCCAGATCTACTCCTGCCACGGCGGCACCAACCAGAAGTGGCGCGTCAACTCCGACGGCAGCATCACCGGCGTCCAGTCCGGCCTGTGCATCGACGCCTCCGGAGCCGCCACCGCCAACGGCACCAAGCTCCAGCTCTACAGCTGCCACGGCGGCACCAACCAGAAGTGGACCTGGAGCAGATAGTCCCGGATGCGAAGGGATCCCCCCGGTGCGGCGTGCCCGCCGCGCCGGGGCCCTTCGGACGACTCCCCCGGACGACCTCTGAAGAACCCCTGAAAACTCCCGCAAGAACCCCCGAAAGAACCCCTCAGAAAGAGCAGAACGATGAGACGACATCTCAGGAAACTCGTCGGCACCGCCCTCGCCGCCGCACTCACGGCGGTGGTCACGGCGCTGTCCATGCTCGTGGGACCGGTGCCGGGAGCGTCGGCGGCGACGCTGACAGAGGTGACGAACTTCGGCTCCAACCCCGGCAACATCCGGATGTTCCTGTACGTCCCCAACAACGTGGCGGCCAGGCCGGGGATCCTGGTGGCGATGCACGGCTGCAACGGCTGGGCGCAGGGCTTCTACCAGGGCACCGAGTTCGCCTCGCTCGCCGACAGGTACGGCTTCGTCGTCATCTATCCCCAGGCGAACAAGAGCGCCAACGGCATGTCGAACTGCTTCGACGTGTGGTCGAACGAGTCGCTGCGCCACGGCGGCGGCAGTGACCCGGGCTCGATCGTGTCGATGGTGAACTACGTCCAGCAGCGCTACAACGGCGACCCGCAGCGGGTGTTCGCCACCGGCTTCTCCTCGGGCGCGATGGAGACCAACAACCTGCTCGCCACCTACCCCGACGTGTTCAAGGCCGGCGCGCCGTTCTCGGGCGTCCCCTACGGCTGCCTCGGCCCGGCCGGGTGCGGCGACAAGACGCCGCAGCAGTGGGGTGACCTGGCCCGCAACGCCTACCCGGGCTACACCGGGCCCCGGCCGCGCGTGCAGGCGTGGCACGGCACCAACGACTCGGTGCTGAACTACAGCATGCTGCAGGAGGAGGTCGACCAGTGGACGAACGTGTGGGGCATCAGCCAGACGCCCGCCTCCACTGACACCCCGCAGTCCGGCTGGACCCGGCGGCGCTTCGGCTCGGGTCAGGTCGAGGCGTACACCATCTCCGGCGCCGGTCACGACCTGCCGCACCAGGGCATGGGGATCTACGCGATCCGGTTCTTCGGCCTCGACGCGCCGAGCACCTCCCCGTCCGCGACGCCGACCGTCACCCCCACCGTGACGCCGACGGTGACGCCGTCGACGACCCCGACCTCCGGCGGGGGCAGCGGGGCGATCAAGGGTGTGGCCTCCGGCCGCTGCGTGGACGTACCCGGCGCCACCCAGACCGACGGCACCCAGGTGCAGCTGTGGGACTGCAACGGCCAGACCAACCAGACCTGGTCGTCCACCTCGGCCGATGAGATCCGCGTCTACGGCAACAAGTGCC
>NZ_VANP01000021.1:0-119601 GCF_005864065.1 Microbispora triticiradicis
GTGAGAGGCCGCGCAACCGGCGAGCGGCGCCCAGGTCGCCTGGGCGTCCGGGCGATCCGCTCGGCCGGTGAGCCGGATTGTCCTGACGGAGTTGGGGCCTGCTCCCACGTGGGCGGGATGATCGGGCTTCCACCTCAGTCGCTTACGGCCCCGACGCCCGGCACGGCCTTAAGGCGGTGCTCGACGAGGTGCGGGTCAGCCTTGATCTGGGGACGCTTGACGCGTTCGTGCATCGGTGGTGGATCTCCGCCTGCGACTCCGTACGCGACCCTGAGGGCCGGCGGCAGATGCACGACCGGGCCGAGCAGGTGCTGGCCGGAGGACCCCGTCCCGAGGGCAAGCCGTGGCGCGAGATCCTCGCCGCCCGTGGAATCGACGTGTAGGTGTACAGCGCCGGTTGCCGAAGAGCAGATCACCGCACTACCCGACGAGGCGCTGCGCCCACTCGCGGAGTTGTTCACGCTGCTGGAGACCGCTCCGTGGAGCGGAGAACCGTACAACCGGGCGAAGCCGAGATCAAACATGCTGACCCATGCCTTCGGCGAGCGCGGCTTGGCCACCTACGTCGTCCTCGAAGAGCAGCGTGAAACCCTCCTTGTCCGCCTCGAATGGCCCTGACCGGCGAGACGGACTCGCAGACTGCGCATCCGCTGGGAAGTCCGCGAGGACATCCACCGCGCCTTCCTCAGCATCGGCTGCGCCCTCATCTGCTGGCGCCGCCTCAGCTCATTGCGTTAGGAGCTCTTAGGCCGACGGCAGGCGCAGGGCGATCATGGCGATGTCGTCCTCTCCCGTCAGGGGCATCCCGGTGAGCAGTTCGTCGCAGAACCGGCCCAGGGGTGCGCGGGCGAGCTGCTCGGCGCACCGCCGCAGCCGTTCGAGCCCGTCGCCGATGTCCTCGCCCCGCCGTTCGACGAGGCCGTCGGTGTAGAGCAGCAGAGTGGCGTGCGGCGGCAGCATCTCCACGGCGCTGGCCCACGGCCTGCCGTGGTCCAGGCCGAGGAGGGGGTTGCGCGCGTCGCGCAGGAAGCGGCTCCGCCCGTCGCCGGTCACCAGCAACGGCGGCGGATGCCCGGCCACCGAGTAGGCCAGCCGCCAGCCGCCCTCCTCGTCCCTCTCGGCGCGGGTCAGGACGCAGGTCGCGGTGCTCTCGCCGTTCAGGGTCTCCAGGGCGGCGTTGAGCCGCCGCAGGACGTTCCCGGGAGACTCGTCGCGGTCGACGGCGAGCGCCCGCAGCATGTTCCGCACCTGGCTCATGCACACGGCCGCGGCGAGGTCGTGCCCGGCCACGTCACCGATCACGAGGTCGAGGGCGCCGCCGGACGGCACGAACGCGTCGTACCAGTCTCCGCCGATCTCCGCGGCGGTCGGGCTCGCCTGGTAGCGCGCGGCGATCTCCAGGCCGGGCACCCGGGGCGGCTCCGCCAGCAGGCTGTGCTGCAGGGCCAGCGCCACCCTCTGGTTGCGCCGGAACCGCAGGGCCTTGCTGACCGCGTCGTGCGTGTGGTCGAGCATCTCCCGCATCAACCGGACGTCGTCCGGCGCGATGGGAGGGCGGTCCCCGCAGACGCCGGTCACGACCACCGTCGCCACCTCGCCCTCGACGACGACCGGCATGATGGCCAGGCTGTGCTCCCCGGCCTCCTCGATCCAGGCCGTCACGTTGTCGGCGCAGGGGAACGGCGGCCGTCCCGGCGGGAAGGCCGCCTGCAGGGGCCGGCGCCGCCGCACCGCGCGTACGAACCCGCTGTCGGCGGGGTGGTACTCCTTACGCCGCGCCGGCAGGCTCGGCAGCCCCTCCCGTACGGCGGAGGCGACGCGCTCGGTGACGATCGACGCGGGCGGCGCGCCGATCGCCTCGGGCAGCAGGTAGACGTAGCACGAGTCGGCCAGCTCCGGCACGATCACGTTGGCGAACTCCTGGCACATCTCCTCCAGGTTGGAGATGTCGCTCGCCGCGGCGGCGGCGCGGTCCAGCAGCCGGCGACGCCGGGCCTCCTGCCACTCCTGCTCGACGTCGGTGGAGGCGCCCACCCACTCCACCACCTCGCCGTCCTCGTGCACGGGCACGGCCCGGTAGCGGACGTGACGGTAACGGCCGTCGGGGGTGCGGACGCGGTAGATCTGCTCGTAGAGCGAGACGGCCTGTTCGGTGGCCCTGTCCCAGGACTCGACGGCGGCCGCGCGGTCCTCGGGGTGGACGGCGCGGAACCACCCGTCGCCGAGGCTCTCCTCCACGCTCTGCCCCGTCAGCCGCTGCCAGCCCTGGCTCATCTCCCTGGCCTCGCCGTGCGGGCCGGTCACCCACACCAGGTGCGCGTCCGCCCACACCATGCTCTGGTAGCGGCGCTGGATGCGGCGCCACTCCTTCTCCATGACCCGGACGCGCCGGGCGGCGGCGAGATGCGCCGTGATCTCCTGGACCACCGCCAGCAGGCCGTTCTCCCCGCACGTGAGGGGCACCCTGGACAGGCTCAGGCGGAAGGAGCCCTCGCGGGACGCGCCACCGGGACCGGTCACCGTGACGACGACCTCGTCGAGGCACGCCGCCTCCCCCGTCTCCAAAACGTGGCCGAGCGTGCCGGGCGAGAGCCGCCGGACGAGGCCGGGGAGGGCCTCCCGGACGGGCGTCCCGGCCGGCCACCCGACGGCCGCACGGTCGCCGCACGTCCACCCGTCGACCGACCACTCACCGTCCGGCCGCTCGCCGAACATGGCGGCGACGGCGGCGTTCGTGTAGACGAGCCGATGATCCTCGCCCCGGGTCACCAGGACCCCGACCGGCGCCTGGTCGAACAGGTCCAGTGGAATGCGGCTGGTCTCTCGTTCGTGGCCGACGTGCACTGACTCAATCCCCCGGTCGCATCGCGCGCGGACCACCGGGGGTCCGGGAGGCGCCCCGGCGATTCGCTTTCCCGATGGTTGCACACGTTTGCGCAGTTCAGGGTGGAGTTTCGCGCTGTTTACCCCGTCATGACGGGCACAAGACGAACGGCGCCCGGGAACCCGAGCGCCGTCCACAGTGCTGAACCTGCGTGAGCCTTGCTTGAACGATCCTGCTTGAACGTTCCTGCCGGAACGCCCTTGCAGAGACGACAACGCCGGCGACGACCACAGGGCCGGCCGTCGCCGGACCCCGCGGGCCGGCTACTTCTTCTTGGCGGCCTTGCCGCCCGCGTTGACCTGCTCCTTGAAGTCCGCGCCAGGGCGGAACCTTGGCGCCCAGCTCTCCTCCACCTTGATCGGGTCGCCTGTGGAGGGGTTGCGAGCCGTACGGGCGGGCTTGTGCACCATCTCGAAGGCGCCGAAGCCGGTGATCGAGACCTTGTCGCCACTGGCGACGGCACCCTGGATGGCGTCGAGGACGGCGTTGACGGCCTCGGTGGCCGTCTTCTTGTCACCGACACGATCCGTGATCGCGTCGACGAGTTCCTTCTTGTTCATTTCGGTTCCTCCCCCTTACGCGCTTGAAATTAGGGGACGAGGTCGCGGGACTCAATCACCGGGGGGCATGTTTCGCCTGCTCGGCGTGTCGGATGCGCCGTCCAGATAGGCGATGAAGACGTCCAGCCGGGCGGCCGCATGGGCTATGTCCCGCTTTGCCACGTCACAGATAGCAAGCAGCCGTCGCGCCAGGCGGGCCTGCTCCTCCTGTGGTAAGGCTAACGCCCTGACGCGGCGGTGCGCATCACGCAGTCGCCGCGCCAGCAGCGCGTCTTCGGTCTGAGGCTCGTTCAGACGGTCGTCGGCAGCCATGGCTGCCGCCCATTCTCGTACTCCTCGATGGCGTCCGCGTGACGCAGGGTCAGGCCGATGTCGTCGAGGCCCTCCAGCAGCCGCCAGCGGGTGTAGTCGTCGATCTCGAACGACGCGACCAGGTCCCCCGCGCGCACCTGGCGTTCCACGAGGTCGACGGTGATCTCCGTCTTCGGGTCGGCCTCCACCGCGTCCTGCAGGCTCTTGACGACGTCCTCGGGCAGGACGACCGGCAGCAGGCCCATCTTGGTGGAGTTGTTGCGGAAGATGTCGCCGAACCGCGAGGCGATCACGGCGCGGAAGCCGTATTGCTGCAGGGCCCAGACGGCGTGCTCACGCGAGGAGCCGGTGCCGAAGTCGGGCCCGGAGACGAGGATCGACGCGCCCTCGTACGCCGGGTCGTTGAGCACGAACGACGGGTCCTCCCGCCAGGCGGCGAACAGGCCCTTCTCGAAGCCCGTACGGCTGACCTGCTTGAGCCAGACGGCCGGGATGATCTGGTCGGTGTCCACGTTGCTGCGGCGCAGCGGCACGGCCCGGCCGGTGTGCGTGGTGAAGGCGTCCATGATGATCTTCTCCTGGGACGTGGGCGGACTAGAGGTCGGCGGGGGCGGTCAGCCGGCCGGTCACCGCAGTCGCGGCCGCGACCTGCGGCGACACGAGATGGGTGCGCCCGCCCTTGCCCTGGCGGCCCTCGAAGTTGCGGTTGGAGGTCGAGGCGCTGCGCTCGCCCGGCTTCAGCGTGTCGGGGTTCATGCCGAGGCACATCGAGCAGCCGGCCTCGCGCCACTCGGCGCCGGCCGCCGTGAAGACCTCGTGCAGGCCCTCCTCCTCCGCGGCCTTCTTGACCCCCATGGAGCCCGGGACGATCAGCGTACGGGTGACGACCGAGCGGCCGCGCAGGATCTCGGCGGCGGCGCGCAGGTCCTCGATGCGGCCGTTGGTGCACGATCCCACGAAGACCGTGTCGACCTGGACGTCGCGCAGCGGCGTGCCGGCGGTGAGGCCCATGTACTCCAGCGCCCGCTCGGCGGCGGCCCGCTCGACCGGGTCGGCGAACTGCTCGGGCGACGGCACGGCGGCGCCGAGCGGCGCGCCCTGCCCCGGGTTGGTGCCCCAGGTGACGAACGGCGTGAGGGTCGCGGCGTCGATCTCCACGACCTTGTCGAACACGGCGTCGTCGTCGGTGCGCAGCGTCTTCCAGTACTCGACCGCCCGGTCCCAGGCCTCGCCGGAAGGCGCGTGCGCACGGCCGCGCAGGTACTCGAACGTGGTCTCGTCGGGGGCGATCAGGCCCGCCCGCGCGCCGGCCTCGATCGACATGTTGCAGACGGTCATGCGGCCCTCCATGGAGAGCCTGCGCACGGCCTCGCCGCGGTACTCGACGATGTGACCCTGCCCGCCGCCGGTGCCGATCTTCGCGATGATCGCGAGGATCAGGTCCTTGGCGGTCACGCCGACCGGAAGCTCGCCCTTGACCTCGATGGCCATCGTCTTAGGCCGGTAGGCGGGCAGCGTCTGGGTGGCCAGCACGTGCTCGACCTCGGAGGTGCCGATGCCGAACGCGATGGCCCCGAACGCGCCGTGGGTCGAGGTGTGCGAGTCGCCGCAGACGATGGTCATGCCGGGCTGGGTCAGCCCGAACTGCGGGCCGATGATGTGCACCACGCCCTGGCCGGCGTCGCCCATCGGGTGCAGGCGGACACCGAACTCGGCGGCGTTCTTGCGCAGCGTCTCGACCTGCGCGCGCGACACCGGGTCGGCGATCGGCCCGAGCACGGTCGGCACGTTGTGGTCCTCGGTGGCGATCGTGAGCTCGGGACGGCGCACGGGACGGCCGGCCATGCGCAGGCCGTCGAACGCCTGCGGGCTGGTCACCTCGTGGATGAGGTGCAGGTCGATGTAGAGCAGGTCGGGCTCGCCCTCGGCCCGGCGTACGACGTGCTGCTCCCAGACCTTCTCAGCCAGTGTTCGACCCATGGTTGACGCCTCCTCGCGCTCAGGCCCCCGGCAATGTCTCTCATGATGAGACGGATATATCGGGATATGGACAGTCTATCTAGTTATCCCCACCATTGCGTTTGCATCTCGTATGGCGAGACGGCAGTATCGGGGTATGGACAACTCTAGCGGGGTCGGAGTACTCGACAAGGCGGTTCTCGTGCTAAACGCCCTGGAGGCGGGCCCCGCTTCCCTGGCACAGCTCGTCCAGGCGACCGGTCTGGCCAGGCCCACGGCCCACCGGCTGGCGGTCGCCCTGGAGCACCACCGCATCGTCTCCCGCGACACGCAGGGCCGCTTCATCCTCGGCCCCCGGCTCTCGGAGCTGTCCACCGCCGCGGGCGAGGACCGCCTGCTGGCCGTCGCCGGGCCGGTGCTCATCCAGCTCCGCGACCTCACCGGGGAGAGTGCCCAACTCTACCGCCGCCAGGGCGACGAGCGGGTCTGCGTGGCCGCCGCCGAGCGCGCGAGCGGCCTGCGCGACACCGTGCCCGTCGGCTCTGCGCTGCCCATGACCGCCGGGTCCGCCGCGCAGATCCTGCTCGCCTGGGAGGAGCCCGACCGGCTGCACCGCGGCCTGCGCGGCGCCAAGTTCACCGCCGCCACGCTCGCGAGCGTACGCAGGAGGGGCTGGGCGCACAGCGTCGGCGAGCGCGAGCAGGGCGTGGCGAGCGTGTCGGCGCCCATCCGCGGCGCGGGCGGCAAGGTGATCGCCGCGGTCTCCGTGTCCGGGCCCATCGAGCGGCTGACCCGTACGCCCGGCCGCATGCACGCCGCGCCGGTCGTCACCGCGGCCGAGCGGATCACCGAGGCCATGCGCCGGGCGAACTGAACGCGCGAACCGGTGCAACTGAGGGGCCGAACTGATTGGAGAGCGGCCTCCCGATAGCCCTAGGCTGGCGGGGTGACAGATCGCATCGAGGCAGCCGCCGCTGAACTGCGCCCCCTGCTCCAAGAATTCATCCTCTGGACGCCGGGCAACGCGCCGGGCAGCGACCCCGATCTCGTGGGTCCGGTGGCACTGTGGCATCGCCTGATCGCCCGTACCGACGTCGGGCTCTGGAAGCGCGGCGATCTGCGCACGATCCTCCTCGAACGCATGCCCCAGGTCGTGGAGGACCCCGACGCCGCGGCGGACGGGATGATCCCGGCCGTCCGGGCGTACCTGACCTTCCTGTCCGGCACCGGACGGCTCACGCCCGGCTCGGCCTCCCTGGAGACCCTGCTGGCCGAGCTGGACGAGGTCGAGGACGACTTCGTGGAGGCGATGGAGGACGTCATCGCCGAACGCGACTGGGACGAGGAGGAGGACGAGCTCGACGAGGAGGGGTCCGACGAGGGCCTCGGCGACTTCGAGCCGTTCGCCGACGAGATCGCGGCGCTGCCCACGGTCCGGCTGCGCCCCGACGTCGAGCTGGCCGAGGCGGCGCGCGGGGTCACGCTCATCGCCCAGGCCCGCGACCTGGCGCTGTGGGTCGGCACCGGGCGCAAGGTGGGCGAGGAGACCCTGCTCGGCGAGGCCGAGGTGGACGAGGCCGTGCGCACGATCGGCCTGTCCGATCCGCGCAACATCTGGAACCTGTGGAACCTCGCCATCGACCTGGAGTTCCTCGCCCCCGACGGCGACGACACGGTCAGCGTCGACTCCGACACCGAGGGCTGGCCCTACGAGGACGACGACGACGTCCTCGACGTCTGGATGCTCGGCCTGCACTCGGTCGACTACGGCGACCCCGAGCTGGACGACGACGACCTCACGCTGGCCCTGTCCGGCCTGACCCGCGCGCTGCTCGTCCGCCTGCTGCTGGCGGGGGGCGGCCGGCGGGTGCCCGAGCTGCGTGAGGAACTGGCCGAGGCGGCGGCCGAGTACGACGATCTCGGCGCCGACGCCTGGGCCGCCGCGGGCGACCCGCTCGCCTCCGTCCTCGCCTGGCTGACCGGGTACGGCATGGTGACCGTCGAGAACGACACGGTGACCCTGACGCCGCTCGGCGCCGAGGGCCTCGTCCACCTGCTGGACGACGAGGACATCGAGGTCGACGCCCGGCCCGCGATCGACGCGATGACCGCCCTCGACCTGCTGTCGTTCAGCGCGGACATGTCCGAGGAGGAGGCAGACGAGGAGTTCGCCGCCTGGCTCGCCCTGCGCGACCCGGCGCGGGCCGCCGCCGAGCTGCTGGGCGCCGCCGCCGAGGAGGAGGCGGACGCCCTCGTCCGGGTGCAGGCGGCCAGCCTGGTGGGCTCGCTGGGCGAGGCCGCCATACCGGCCTGGCAGGAGGCGCTGAAGGAGCCGTCCCTGCGGCCGTACGCCGCGACGCACCTCACCCAGATGGACGTCGAGGACGCCCCCGAGCCCACGCAGGCGGACACCCACTGGCTGATCCTGGACATGTGGACGATCTCCGCCGGGCTCGGCCGGCCGGAGTTCGTGTCCAGCCTGCACGACATCGGCCCGGCGCCGACGCTCATCGGGCTGCTCGACGTGATCTGGAAGGTCCGGCACCCGCACCTGGAGGAGCTGCTGGAGCTCATCGACGAGGCCCACCCGGACAAGCAGGTGGGCAAGGCCGCCAAGCGGGCCCTGTTCAAGGCGCGCTCGGGACGATGACCGGCCTCACCCCTTCGTAGGCGAGCCCGGCCTCCGGCTCCGGCCGGGCCCGTCGGAGGGGTGCGATCAGCTCGGCGACCCGGTCGAGCTGGTCGCGCTGGCCGTGCAGGCTCAGGGCGCCCAGGCGGACGACCAGGTGCCGCGCCCCGGCGGCCACGTAGCGGCACAGGCCCGCGAGCACCTGATCGGCCGTGCCGGTGACGACCGCCTGGATCCGCTCCAGTTCCTCCAGCGGCATGCCGTACGCGACCCGTGCGTACGCGTCGAGGGCCCGGCGACCGGCCTCGGGTCCGTCCTCGTCGATCCACACGGAGACGAACAGGGCCGGGGTGACGTCCTCGGGCCGCCGGCCCGCCGTGCCCGCCGCTTCCCGTACGGCCGCGAGCCCGGCGGCGTAGTCGGCCGGGTCGGGCGGATAGGGCAGCCACCCGTCGTAGTGCCGTCCCGCGCGGGCGAGCGCGGCCGGTGTGGCGCCGCCGAGCCAGATCGGCGGCCCGCCGGGGCGGAACGGCCGGGTGGCGGGCGGGATGTCGTCGAATCGGAGGATCTCGCCGTGGAAGGAGGTCTCGCCCTTCCACAGTGCGCGCCAGAGCGCCACGGTCTCGTCGAGCCGCGTGAAGCGGCGCTCCCACGGCACCTCCGACAGGGTGTAGAACGGCCGGCCGAACCGGCCGGGGAACCCCGCGCCGACCGCGACCGTCAGCCGGCCCCCGCTGAGCAGGTCGATCGACGCGAGGGACTGGGCGGCCTGGATCGGCCGCCGCAGGAAGGGCAGCAGCGCGCCCGTCCCCAGGGTCACGTGGCCGGTCGCCGGCGCGAGCGCCGCCAGCATGGTCAGCGCCTCGACGCGCGGGCTGATCAGGGAGTCGTTGACGAAGAGCGAGGAGAACCCCGCGCGTTCCGCCTGGCGGCCGAGGGCGACCAGCTCTCTGGGATCGCCGTCCGCGCCCCACTGGGCGGTTCCGGTCGGAAGCAGTACACCGATGTCCATGCCGGCGATGCTCGCGATCCGCGCGGGCGGGCGGCAATTCCCCGCAGGGAATGGCCGGGACGCCGCACATGCCGCTAGAAGGGTCACCGTGGACTTCCCCCGCGCGCTCCGCGACCGCCGGACCCGCCGTCGCCTCAGCCAGCTGGAGCTGGCGCTGCGGGCGGGCACCACCCAGCGGCACCTCAGCTTCATCGAGTCCGGCAGGTCCGTGCCCGGCCGGAACATGGTCGTACGGCTCGCCGAAGGGCTCGAACTGCCGCTGCGCGAGCGCAACGAACTGCTCGTGGCGGCCGGGTACGCCCCCGCCTATCCGGAAAGCCCGCTCGACGACCCGGTGCTCGCCCCGGTGCGCACGGCGATCGGCCACATCCTGCGCGGGCACCTGCCGTACCCCGCGCTGGTCGTGGACCGCGACGGCGGCCTGATCGCCGCGAACGAGGCTTTCGGCCTGATCACCGAGGGCGCGGATCCCGAGCTGCTCGGCGCCGGGGCGAACGTGTACCGCCTCGCGCTGCATCCGCGCGGCCTGGCGCCGCGCATAGGGAACCTCGCCGAATGGGCCCGGCACATCCTGACGCGCCTGGGTCACCTGCCGGAGCTGCGCGACGAGCTGACGCGGTACGTGCCCGCGCCGGAGCCGTCCGCCGGGCAGCTCGGCTTCGCGGTGCCGCTCCACCTGCGCACCTCGCTCGGCGAGCTGCGTCTCATGACGACCGTGACGACCTTCGCCACCGCCGTCGACGTCACGCTTTCCGAGCTGAAACTGGAGGCGTTCCTGCCGGTGGACACCACGACGGCCGGGATCCTCCGGACGTTCGCCGGCGGAACGGACGGCACCGGCCCCGCCACGGCGCCGGGCCGGGCTCACGGGCTCGGACGACCGGCCGGTGACCGGGGCCGGTCTTAGGCTGGTTCTCGTGACGCCCGTATCACTGACCGTGGAGGCGGTCCCGGAACTGGAGCAGGCGGTGGACCTCGCCATCGCGCTGGTGCTGTCGGCCGCCATCGGGGCGGAACGGGAGATCCGGCAGAAGAGCGCCGGGCTGCGCACGCACACGCTCGTGGGGTTCGGGGCCGCGCTGTTCATGCTCGTGTCCAAGCACGGCTTCTCCGACATCCTCAGTGAGCACGTCACACTCGACCCGTCCCGGGTGGCCGCCCAGATCATCTCCGGCATCGGTTTCATCGGCGGCGGGCTGATCTTCATACGGCGCGACGCGGTGAAGGGCCTGACCACCGCCGCCGCCGTCTGGCTGACCGCCGGTGTCGGCATGGCCGCGGGCGCCGGTCTGTGGCTGCTGGCCGCCCTGGCGACCGTTGGGCACTTCATCGTGATGCTCGGGCTCACCCCGCTGGCCGCCCGGTTCCCCCGCTCCCGGCACACGCCGTATGCCCTGAGGCTGTCCTACATCGACGGCCGCGGCGCGTTCTCCCGGATCCTGACCGAGTGCGGCGCACGCGACTTCGCCGTGAGCGAGCTGTCGCTCGAACAGCCCGGTGAGCGCCGCGAGGGCCGTACGGTCACCGTCTCCATGACGGTCCACGGCCCCGGCTCGATCGGCGACCTCACCGCCGCACTCGCCGGCATCGACGGCGTGCTGACCGTCTCCAGCCTGGACGCCGGCGCCCGCCATCTCTAGGGCACACAACGCGAAACCCCGGGCCGCGCGTCCGCGGCTCTCGCGCCGTCAGCTCCCCGCCTCCAGCAGACCGAGCTCGCGCAGGCTCTCGGCCGTCTCCACGATCGCCGTCTCGGCGGGGCGCGGACGCCATCCGAGCTCGTCGCGGGCTCGATCGTTGTGGATGACCGGCCGTGGCGGTTCGTCTCCCGGCGCCTCCCGCGTTGGAACCCGCGCGGCGAGCGGACCGAGCCGCCGGCGCAGGATCTCGGCCACCTCCAGAAAGCTCAGCACCGGACCGTCGGCGACGGCCAGGAAGCGCTTGCCCGCGGCCTCGGGCGCGGCCATGGCGCGGATGTGCAGGTCGGCCACGTCGCGCACGTCGACGACGCCGAAGCGCTGCCGGGGCGCGACGCTCATGCTCCCGTCGAGCATCACCTTGACCAGCTGGGTCGAGGAGCGCAGGCCGGTCGTCAGGGTGGGCCCGAGGATGGCGGTCGGGTTGACCACGACGAGTTCTGTGTCGCCGCCTTCGCGCTTCATCCAGTCCCACGCGGCCCGCTCGGCGAGCGTCTTCGAGCGTGGGTAGGGCGCCAGCCCCGGCATGTCGGGGTCGGTCCAGTCGGCCTCGGTGAACTCGGCGCCGGGCTTGGGGGTGTATCCGACCGCGGCGAAGGACGAGGTGAGCACGACGCGCCGGACGCCCGCGTCCCGCGCGGCGCGCAGCACCCGCAACGCACCGTCACGGGCGGGGACGATCAGCTCGTCGGGGTCCTCCGGCTGGACGACGGGGATGGGCGACGCGACGTGATGGACCTCGTCGCAACCCGCCAGCGCGGCGGCCCACCCGTCGTCGGTCGTCAGCTCCGCGGCGACGACCTCCAGGCCGGCGTCGTCGGCACCGCCGCGACGCACCGCCGCGCGCAGCTCCGCCTCGCGGGACGCCGAGCGCGCCGTGGCACGCACCTCGCCACCCGCCCGCAGCAGCGCGGCGACCAGATGCGTGCCCAGGTAACCGGACCCGCCGGTGACCAGAACCCGGCTCATCGCGGCAGCTCCAGACGGCCCACCGCGTCCGTGACTCGCCGCATCGCCTCGGCCTCCGCGCCGGCGTCGCCCCGGTCGCGGGCGTCCCACAGGGCCGCCTTCTCGCGCAGGTAGCCGAGCCGCGCGCGCTGAGCGGAGATCTCGGCCTCGATCCGCTCGGCCTGTCGCAGCAGCAGGTCGCGCTGCTCCGCCGCCGCGGCCCGCCCGCGCGTGCGGTTGGCCAGGTAGGTACGCATGGCCTCGATGCCCATGCCGACCGCGCGAAGGCAGGCCAGCACCTCGATCACCTCAAGGTCCTCGTCCTGGTAGCGGCGATGTCCGCTGCTCTCGTCACGGCCGATCGGCCCGACCAGCCCGGCCTCTTCGTAGTAGCGCAGCGTCGGCTCGCTCAGCCCGCTGTGCCGGGAAACGTCCTGGATGGTGAAGCTCGTCATGCGACCAGCACAGCATCCCTCAAGCGCTTGAAGTCAAACACGAGCCGCCAGTCCCTGTGACGGCGAAACCCCCGGCACGGGGAGGTGCCGAGGGTTTCGGTGAGGTAGCCCCGACCGGATTCGAACCGGCGCTACCGCCTTGAGAGGGCGGCGTCCTAGGCCACTAGACGACGGAGCCGAGTGCAGTGAAGTAGTCCCGAGCGGATTCGAACCGCCGTTACCGCCTTGAGAGGGCGGCGTCCTAGGCCACTAGACGACGGGACCATGCACTGCGCTGCTTCCAGCAGAATCCCTTGGGGGGATCCAGCTGGGGTACCAGGACTCGAACCTAGACTAACGGAGCCAGAATCCGTCGGGCTGCCAATTACCCCATACCCCATCTGCTCGCGGGGGCCTCGCGGCTCCCGCTTGCGACTCCGAAAGGATAGCCCAGCTTGCGACCCACTACCAAAACGATTGCGGCGCGCCCCGCGATCTCGTGATCCGATCCTCCCGGGCGAAGGCCCCGGCGCTTCTGTGCGAGGCTGGGACAAACGCCAGCGCCACGTGAGGAGCCGCCCGCCATGACCTCGGCCGCGAACCCCTTCCTCAGCCCCAGCGACCTGCCGTACGGGCTGCCTCCGTTCGAGGAGATCAGGGAGGAGCACTACGCGCCGGCGTTCGAGCAGGGCATGGCCGAGCACCTCGCGGAGGTCGAGGCGATCGCCGCGAACCCGGAGCCTCCGACGTTCGAGAACACCATCGAGGCGATGGAGAGGTCGGGCGGGCTGCTCGACCGCGTCTCGGCGGTGTTCTTCAACCAGGCGTCGTCCGACACCACTCCGGGCGTGCAGGAGATCCAGCAGGCCGTCACGCCCAGGCTCGCCCAGCACGCCGACGCGATCCACCTCGACCGGAGGCTGTTCGAGCGCGTCCAGGCGGTCGAGGCGGCCGACGAGGAGCAGCGGTGGCTGCTGAAGCGCTACCTCACCGATTTCACCCGCGCGGGCGCCACGCTTGACGAGCGGGACCAGGACCGGCTCAGGGAGATCAACGAGCGGCTCTCGGCCCTCGGGACCACGTTCCAGCAGAACCTGCTCGCCGACACCAACGAGCGCGCGGTGGTGGTCGAGGACGTCGCCGAGCTCGACGGGCTCTCGCCGGACGCCGTCCAGGCGCTCGCCGACCAGGCCGGGGAGCGCGGCCTGGACGGCAGCTACCTGATCTCGCTGGTCCTGCCCACCGGTCAGCCCGCCCTGGCCGAGCTGACCGACCGGTCCCTGCGCGAGCGGATCTACCGCGCCTCCTCCGGACGCGGCGCCGGGAACGCCGGCCTCATCAGGGAGATGGCCGCCCTGCGCCGGGAGCGGGCGCGGCTGCTCGGCTACGAGAACCACGCGGAGTACGTCCTGGCCGACCAGACCGCGGGCACGACACGGGCCGTGACCGAGATGCTGGACCGGCTCGTGCCGCCCGCGGTGGCCAACGCCCGCAAGGAGCAGGCGGACCTGGAGGAGATCGCCGGGCACCCGATCGAGCCGTGGGACTGGGCGTTCTACGCGGAGAAGGTGCGCAAGGCCCGCCACGACATCGACAGCCGCCGCATGCGGCCGTACTTCGAGCTGAACACCGTGCTGGAGAAGGGCGTCTTCAACGCGGCGACGCGCCTCTACGGCGTCACCTTCCACGAGCGCCCGGACCTGCGGGGCTACCACCCGGAGGTGCGGGTCTTCGAGGTGCGGGACGAGGACGGCTCGCCGCTGGGCCTGTTCCTGGGCGACTTCCACACCAGGGCGTCCAAGCGGGGCGGGGCGTGGATGAACAGCCTCGTGAAGCAGTCGGGCCTGGAGGGCACCCGGCCGGTGGTGGTCAACAACCTCAACATCGTCAGGGGCGAGCCGACCCTCATGACGTTCGACGAGGTCAACACGATGTTCCACGAGTTCGGGCACGCGCTGCACGGCCTGTTCTCCGACGTGCGGTTCCCCCGGTTCTCCGGTACGGCCGTGCCGCGCGACTTCGTGGAGTATCCCTCGCAGGTCAACGAGATGTGGGCGACGCATCCGGAGATCCTGGCGGAGTACGCGCGGCACCACGAGACGGGCGAGCCGATGCCGCGCGACCTCGTCGACCGGATGCTGGAGACCCAGAAGTTCGGCCAGGGCTTCGCCACGCTGGAGTACCTCGCCGCGACCCTGCTCGACTGGGCCTGGCACACGGCGTACGACGGCGACGAAGACGTGGAGGAGTTCGAGCGGCGGGCGCTCAGGGACGCCGGGGTGGACCTGCCCGCCGTCCCGCCGAGATACCGCAGCACGTACTTCGCCCACATCTGGGCGGGCGGCTACAGCGCCGGCTACTACTCCTACATCTGGAGCGAGGTGCTCGACGCCGACACGGTCGAGTGGTTCGGCGAGAACGGCGGGCTGCGCCGGGAGAACGGGGACGCCTTCCGTGCGGCCCTGCTCTCCCGGGGCGGCAGCGTGGACTCGATGGCGGCGTTCCGGGCCTTCCGCGGCCGGGACCCGGAGATCGCCCCTCTCCTCGACCGCCGCGGCCTCCGCTGATCCCTCAGGGGATCAGGACGTGCCCTGGAGGCGGGTGAGGGCGGCGCGGAGGCGGTCGAGCGAACGCTCCCGGCCGAGCACCTCGATCGACTCGAAGAGCGGCAGGCCCACGGTCCGGCCGGTGATCGCCACCCGGACCGGCGCCTGCGCCTTGCCGAGCTTGAGGCCGTGGGCGAGGCCCACCTCCTCCAGCGCGGTCTTCAGCGAGTCGGGGTCCCAGCTCACCGTCTCCAGGCGCTCGGCGTACTCGGCGAGGATGGCGTCCGCCCCCGGCTTCATCGCCTTGTCCCAGGACGGCTGGTCGAAGACGGGCTCGTCCAGGAACAGGAAGTCGACGTTGGCGGTGACCTCCGACAGCACCGCGACCCGGGTCTGCACCAGGTCGGCCACGCGGGCGAACACGTCGCTGTCCCAGGACGGGTCGAGCCACGGCTCGCAGCGGGCGGCGAACACCTCGCGGGGCAGCGCCCGGATGTACTCGCCGTTGAAGGCCCGCAGCTTCTTCTCGTCGAAGAACGCCGGGGCCTGGTTCACGTCCTCCAGCCGGAACAGCGGCATCATCTCCGACCACGGCATGATCTCGCGGTCGTCGCCCGGCCCCCAGCCGAGCAGCATCAGGTAGTTGACCATCGCCTCGGCGAGGTAGCCCTCGTCGCGGTAGGACTCCAGGGCGACCTTGTCACGCCGCTTGGACAGCTTCTGCCGCTTCTCGTTGACGATCACGGGCACGTGCGCCCAGACCGGCGGCTCGGCGCCGAGCGCCCGCCACAGCAACTGCTGCTTGGGCGTGTTCGACAGGTGCTCCTCGGCGCGGACCACGTGGTCGATCCGCATCTCCATGTCGTCGACCACGTTGGCGAGGATGAACAGCGGCGAGCCGTCCCCCCGGACGATGACGAAGTCCTCCATCGCGGCGTTCGGGAACTCCACCCGCCCGCGGACCTTGTCGTCCACGACCGTCACGCCCTCGTCGGGCGTGCGGAACCGCACGGCGCCCTCGGTCAGGCCGAGGTCGCGGCAGTGCCCGTCGTAGCCCTGGTGCTCGGAGCCGGTCCTGGCCTTCACGTCGTCCCGCGTGCAGGTGCAGTGGTAGGCCTTGCCGTCCTTGAGCAGCTTCGCGGCCGCCTCGCGGTGCTGCTGCTCGTACGCCGACTGGAAGTAGGGCCCCTCGAACCGGGGCGAGTCGCCGTTGATGCCGATCCAGGCGAGGGCCGAGATGATGCCCTCGGTCCACTCCGGCCGGTTGCGCGCGGCGTCCGTGTCCTCGATGCGCAGCACGAACGTGCCGCCGGACCGCTCGGCGATCGCCCAGTTGAAAAGCGCCGAACGAGCGCCACCGACGTGGAACATGCCGGTGGGCGAAGGGGCGAAGCGCACCCTAGTCACGTGAGATCACCCGGTTAGTGAGAGTTCCGATTCCTTCGATGGAGACCCCGACCTCGTCGCCGACGGACATCGGGCCCACCCCGGCGGGGGTGCCGGTCAGGATGACGTCGCCGGGCAGCAGGGTCATGACCGCGCTCACGTACGCGACGAGCGCGGGGATGTCGTGCAGCAGGAGGGAGGTGCGGGCGCTCTGCCTGACCTCGCCGTTGAGCGTGGTCGTGATCGACAGGTCGGCCGGGTCGAGCTCGGTCTCGATCCAGGGGCCGAGCGGGCAGAACGTGTCGAAGCCCTTGGCCCTGGCCCACTGGCCGTCCCTGGCCTGCAGGTCGCGTGCGGTCACGTCGTTCGCGCAGGTGTACCCGAAGATCACCTCACCGGCCCGCTCGGCCGGCACGTCGCGGCAGAGCCGGCCGATCACCACGGCGAGCTCGCCCTCGAAGTCGACCCGCTCCGACAGCTTCCCCGGGTACGCGATCGCCTCCGACGGCCCGATCACGGTCGTGTTGGGCTTGAGGAACACGACCGGCTCGGCCGGGGGCTCGCCGCCCATCTCCCTGGCGTGGTCGGCGTAGTTCTTGCCGATTGCGATGATCTTGCTGGGCAACATGGGGGCGACCAGGCGGACCTCGGCCAGCGGGAACCGCTCACCGGTGAACTCCACCCCGTGGAAGGGGTGCCCGCCGATCCTGGCGATGACCTGCTCGCCCTCTTCCACCACGCCGAAGGCGACCTGGTCGCCCATCGAGAACCTCGCGATACGCACGTCACGAGCCTAGTGGGGTACGCCCAATGGGCGTGCTTAAGGTGGTCTGCTGTCGGATGAAGTCGAGCGTACGGGAGTCGATGTGCCTTCGGTCGTGAAGATCAACGTGCTGACGGTGCCCGAGGAGATGCGGCGCGAACTGGAGCAGCGGTTCGCGGGCCGGGCCGGGATGGTGGAGTCCGCCGACGGGTTCGAATGGTTCGAGCTGCTGCGGCCGGTCGAGGGCGGCGACCGCTACCTGGTCTACACCCGCTGGCGCAGCGAGGAGGACTTCCGGCGCTGGCAGGAGAGCCAGGCGTTCCAGGCGGGACACGCGCGGGCCGCGGCCGAGGCCGCCGCACAGGGGGAGAACCAGGGCGAGAACCACGGCCACGGACACGGGCACGGGCACGGCGGTCCCGCCGCGACCGGCTCCGAGCTGTGGTCCTTCGAGGTGGTCGAGAGCTCCGGACCCAAGGAGGACTGACCCGGCCGGGCCGCCCGGTCGCACCGGGCGGCCGGCCAGGCGGCGGGATCAGGCGTCCAGGGGGTTGGCGGCGATCCGGGCGCCGACGCCGCCGTCGACGGAGCGGGCCGCCGCGCAGCCCGGCTTGCGCCGCGCCTGCTCCTCGAAGGCGGCCAGGAACTCCGCGCCGAACCCGAGCCGGGGATAGCGGCTCAGCACGGCGGCCCGGGCGTCCCCCGGGAACTCCCCGGGCCGCCGCCCGGACACGTCCCAGGACGTGGCGACCTGCAGGAGGTGCGACTCGGGGTCCTCCGACGCGGAGACGTCGTCGCGCATGTGCAGGACAATGATCTCCTCGGCCCGCGCGGCCCGCTCCGCCGGCCATCCCGCCGCCAGGCCGAAGACCCAGGCGAGACGTCCTCCCGCCTCCTCGAACGGCACGCGGTGGCTGTCGAACGTCTCGGTCAGCCCGGCGTCGTGCAGCAGGGACGACACGTAGTACAACTCGTCGTCGAAGCCGATCCCGTGCGCGCGAGCGTACCCGGCGCCCCACAGGTAGGACCTGATCGAGTGGTTGAGCAGCGCGGGCGGGCAGAACCTGGTCGCCGTGGCCAGCGCCGCCGCGGCGGCGGGAGTCTCGGGGAACGGTGCGAGCATGGCGACCAGGCTGGCAGACCCCGTCCGGGACGCACGAGCGGCCGGACGGTCGTTTCGCGCAAGGATCCGGCCAAGGACGGCAGGGCGCGTTCACCACGGTGAGCGACGACGGAGGTACGGCGGGGCGACAGAGGGGCGATCACCGGGCGACGGCAGGGCGAAGACCGAGGTCGGTTGCGTAGTTGTGATCAAAGCGGCTTGACCAGATCATCAAAAACCGGACAGCATGGCGCACCCCTGCCCTGAATCCCGGAAGGAACCGGCGTGCCCCGCCGCCTCACCGCCCTCCTCCTGTCGGCCGCGCTCCCCCTGAGCGCGCTCGCCGCCACGACGGCCGTGCCCGCCGCGGCCCGGACGCCGCAGCGCACGCCGGAGTGCCAGGGGGACTGGCTGCCCGCCACCCCCACCTCCCCCGACATCATGAACGGCAGGCTGTCCTTCCTCGCTCTCCCCGCCGTCACCGTGGGCAAGGACGTCAACTGGCGCCTGGACCCGTACCGGAACCGGTCCTGGCAGATGGTGTTCCAGTCGCTGCGGTGGATGGGCCGGCTCGTGGCCGACTACGAGTCGACGGGCAAGACCGACTACCTCGACCGGGCGGTCGAGATCGCCAGGGACTGGGTCGCGGACAACCCGTACGGCGGCCGGACGACCGCCAGGTACGCCTGGGCCGAGCATCCCATCGCGCTGCGCGCCCCGGCCCTGGTGTGCCTGAGCAGGTACGTGAAGGAGCGCTGGCTCACGTCGAGCCTCGCCCTGCACGCGAAGCTGCTGGCGGACCCCAAGCACTACGAACTCGGCCACAACCACGGGCTCGACCAGGACATCGGCCTGCTGCGCATCGGCTGCCGCTACGGCAACCCGGCGTGGAAGAACCTCGCCGTACGCCGGATGGTCAAGTCGATGACGCTCGACATCGACGGGCAGGGCGCCCTGCGCGAGCAGGCGCCGCGCTACGCGATCTACGTGCACGACCGGCTCAGGGTGGCGGTCGACACGATCAAGGACTGCGGGATGAAGGTGCCCGCGGCGCTGGCGAGCCGCTGGGAGAGCCTGCCCCGGCACATCAGCGCCGCGACCCAGCCGAACGGCTACATGGTGCCGATCGGCGACGGGCCCGCGGACGTCCAGCCCGCCGCGTTCGACCACGCCGACGCCACCGTGCAGGTCTTCGACGCGGGATACGTCTTCGGCCGTACGGCCTGGGCCGACCCGCAGTCGGCCTACTACTCGATCCGGTTCGGCCCGGCGCTGAAGTTCCACGGCCACGAGGACCACATGGGCGTCACCTACTACGCCCAGGGCCGCTCGATCCTCACGGAGGCGGGCTTCCACTCCTACGAGAACACGCCGTACCGGCGGTGGACGCTGAGCCCGGAGGCCCACAACGTGCCGGTCCTCGTGGGCCGGAGGTTCCGGGGGCACACCCCCACCAAGCTCGTGCGCCGGTCGCTGGACAAGGAACGGCAGTCGTTCACGTTCACCGACCGGGCGTACGGCGTGGCGCGCACGCGGTCGGTGCTGGTCAGCCATCACCAGGACGTGATGGCGGTGCTCGACGGCGGCGGCGGCAAGCTGCGCAACCTGTGGCACCTCGCCCCGGACCTGAAGGTCGTGTCGAACGCGGGCGGCCGGGTGGTGGTAGCCGACGGCGGATGGAAGGCGTCGATCGTCCAGCTCGCGATGCCGTCGTGCCGGCCGGTCGGAGGCCAGCGGGTGGTGCGCGGGCGGACCTCGCCCTACCAGGGCTGGATCTCGCCGGGATACATGCGCAAGGAGCCCGCCGGCGTGATCGTCTCGCCCGTGGCCCGCTCGCTGCTGACCGTGGTGGTGCCCGGGACCGACCGGCCGGATGTCACCTGCTCGGGACGCACGCTGATCGTGCATACTCCGGCCGGTCCGGTCACGCTGCGCACGAGTTCGTCCGGCACGCTGTCGTAGCCCTCCCCCTGGGGGCCGGCGGGCGGCTACCCGTAGACCGAAGGGGAGCCGGCCGCGACCTGCTTGGCCTGGTCCGGCACGTGACCGAGCTTGCCGACCTCGTTGGCGAGCCCCTCCAGGACCGCGCGCAACTGCACCTGCGTGACGTCGGCGAACGTACGCAGGTAGGCGATCCGGCGCTCCAGCTCCTCGGCCTCGGCGCTCTGGACCCCGTCGCCCGCGCGGTAGGCGCCGACCGCCTGGTTGGCCGCCTCCTCCGCCTGGCGCTGCGCCTCCGTCAGCATCTCCTCGTACTGCTGGCGGGCCTGGCCGACGATCCGCCGGGCGTAGTCCTCCGCCTCGGCGATCTGGGCGTCGGCGGTCTGCTGCGCGCGGGAGAGGATGTTGATCGCGTCGACGCTCGGGGTCTGCGGCCCGGTGGCCTGCTCGGGGTTGAGGCCGTGCTCCTTGTACCACTGCTTCATGCGGTCGATGTACGCCCGCAGGTCCGCCTTCTCCTTGTCGCTGGCGGCCATGTCGTCCGCGACCCGGTACAGGAACGCCCGCACCTCGTCCTCGCTGTAGCCACGGCGCCCGAGGGGGGTGCGCGTGAACTCGTGCTTGCGTACCCGATCCGGGGTGAGGGGCTGGCGCTCACCCGCCGGGCTTCCCCAAGGCATCTCCGCCGTCATGACTCCCGACCTCTGTCGCTCGTGAACTCGTCGAAGTGGATCTGCTCGGACGGCACGCCGGCGTCCAGCAGCCGTCCGTTCGTGGCCTGCACCATCTCCTCCGAGCCGCAGACGAAGACGTGCTGGCCACGCCATCCCTGCAACGCGACGTCCACGGCGTATCCGCGGGTGCCCCGGTAGAACGGGTCGTGGGAGACGACCGGGACGACGTTGAGCCAGGGGTGCTCGGCCGCCATCTTGCCCAGCGCCTCCAGGTCGTACAAGTCCCTCGACGTACGGGCGCCGACGACGAGGTCCACCCTGCGCGACGGGCCCTCGAAGGCGATCTGCTCCACGAGCGCCTTGAGCGGCGCGAGGCCGGTACCGCCTGCGATCATGAGCAGGTCGCCCTGGACCTCCGGAGCGAGCGTCAGCCGTTCGCCCACGGCCGCGCCGACGCGCAGGACGTCGCCGCGGCGTGCGCCCATCACCAGCGCGGAGCTGAGCGCGCCGCCGTCGACCATGCGTACGTGCAGGTCGATGGTGTTGTCCTGGCGCGGGGCGTTGGCGAACGAGTAGAACCGCCAGATGCGCGGCCGCATGGAGTAGGAGATCGACGCCGACTGTCCCGGGCGGAAGGGGTACTGGTAGTTCAGCCGCGCCCGGATGACGGCGATGTCGAGCGTGCGGTTCTCCTGGCCGATGATCTCGGCCTCCCACCACGGCGGGGACACCTTCGCGGCCTCGTTGGACGCCTCGACCATCACCTGGGCGACCAGGTTGTAGGCCTGCGTCCAGTCGTGCGCGAGGGCGGGGGTCCACCGGTCGCCGAGGAAGTGTTCGAGTGTAGCGAGCAGGGCCTGGCCGACGGCGGGGTAGTGCGCGGCGGTCACCGCGAACTTGCGGTGGTCGCGGCCGAGCTGCTGGAGGAACGGGACGACGTCCTCCACCTGGTCGACGTTGCTGACGACGTGCCCGAGCGCGCCCACGAGCCGGTCGCGCTGACGCGCCATGGACACGGGGAACATGTCCCGCACGTCCGGATTCATCAGGAAAAGAACGGAGTAGAAGTACAGCGGCACCTGGTCACCCGAACGGGAGACGAGGTGCCAGCTGTCCTTGAGAGCCTGCGTGTCCACTCAGCCGGCCGTTTCCGCCGGCGTATCCGAGGGGCCGGCCACGATGGACGGCTTCACCTTGCCCAGCACCAGGCCGACGTCGCGCAGGATGTCCTCGCCGACGCCACTGGCCTCCAGGACGGCGAACAGGTGCTCGCCGACCTTGTCGTAGTGCTCGGACGTGACGCCCATGCCGGCGTGCGCCTCTCCGAGGTCACGGCCCTCGTACGGCTCCGGGCCGCCGAGGACGGAGCACAGCAGCACGACCATGTGCCGCTTCAGCCTGGGCATGTCGATGCCGGCGAAGTACGGCTTCAGGTCGTCGTCGGCGAGCACGCGCACGTAGAAGGCGTCGACGACGTCGCGCACGACCGGCGCGCCACCGATCTGGTCGTAGTAAGACGGCGAGGTGATCACAAGACCCTCCCATTCCGGGTGTGCCAGCGAGGGGATGACTGATATCCGAAAAGTGTTCGAACTGAAAGCAGTCACGTGGCTGGTCATGGTGATGGACGTGGCTCGGCTCTCGCGACACCGGCCGCTCCCGGGGGGACGATCAGAAGCCGGGCAGGTCGCGACAGCACGGGGTTCGGTGCGCAGATGCTTCTTGCCGTCACCCTCCGTTGAGCCAGAGCATGGACGCTGAGGCTGGAACCGTGGCCGGGATCGCCGTCATGGCGAAGAGCGCCTCAGGAGCTTCGCCTATCTAAGCACTAAGTAGACCAAATGTCACTAAAACCACAGACGTTCTCTCACGTCCCGTGAGCATCCGGTCGCAATCCGATCATCCCGGCCCGCCGGGCACCGCGGGATCAGGCGCTGTGGCCGGCCCGCAGCAGACCATAGGTCACCGCCTGCTCCAGCGCCTGCCAGGACGCCTCGATGACGTTCTCCGCGACACCGACCGTGGCCCACTCGCCGGTCGCGTCGCTGGAGGTGATCAGCACCCGCGTCACCGCGTCCGTGCCGTGGGTGCCTTCGAGGATCCGCACCTTGAAGTCGATCAGCTCGACCTCGGCCAGCTCAGGGTACAGCTTCTCCAGGCCGAGTCGCACCGCGCGGTCGAGCGCGTTCACCGGGCCGTTACCCTCGCCGGTCGCGACGATCCGCTCCCCCTTGGCGTGCAGCTTCACCGTCGCCTCACTGACCACGTCGCCGCCCGGCCGGCGCTCGACGATGACCCGCCACGACTCGACCGTGAAGTGGCGCCGGTTCCCGCCCTCGACCATGTCGCGCAGCAGCAGCTCGAAGGACGCGTCGGCGGCGTCGAATGTGTGCCCCTTGGCCTCCAGCTCCTTCACCCGCTCGACCAGCCACCGCGACTGGTCGCCGGTGAGCTCGTAGCCCAGCTCGCGGCCCTTGAGCTCGACCGAGGCCCGGCCGGCCATGTCGGAGACGAGCATGCGCATGTCGTTGCCGACCTGGGCGGGGTCGATGTGCTGGTAGAGGTTCGGGTCCACCTTGATCGCGGAGGCGTGCAGGCCCGCCTTGTGCGCGAAGGCCGACATGCCGACGTACGGCTGGTGGGAGTTGGGCGTGACGTTGGTGACCTCGGTGATCGCGTGCGCGATGCGGGTCATGTCGCGGAGCGACTGCGGCGGCACCAGGTCGAAGCCCCGCTTGAGCTGGAGGTTCGCGACCACGGTGAACAGGTTGGCGTTGCCGGAGCGCTCGCCGTACCCGTTGGCGCAGCCCTGCACGTGCGTGGCGCCGGCCCTGACCGCGGCGAGGGTGTTGGCGACCGCGCAGCCCGTGTCGTCGTGGCAGTGGATGCCGACGCGGGCCCCCGTGCCGACCGCGTCGTGCACCACGTCGGCCAGCTCGTCGGGGAGCATGCCGCCGTTGGTGTCGCACAGCGCGATCACCGAGGCCCCCGCCTCCGCCGCCGTCCGCAGCACCTCCAGCGCGTACGCGGGATTCGACCGGTAGCCGTCGAAGAAGTGCTCGGCGTCGAGGAAGACCCGCTGGCCCTCCGTGACCAGGTGGGAGACCGTGTCGCGGACCATCGCGAGGTTCTCCTCCAGCGTGGTCCGCAGGGCCAGTTCGACGTGCCGGTCGTGACTCTTGGCGACAAGCGTCACGACCGGCGCGCCGGATTCGCGCAGCGCGGCCACCAGAGGGTCGTCGGCGGCCTTCAGGCCCGCCCGGCGGGTCGCGCCGAAAGCGGCGAGCTGCGCGTGCTTCAGGTCGAGCTCGGTCTGAGCCCGCCGGAAGAACTCGGTGTCCTTGGGGTTGGCGCCCGGCCAGCCGCCCTCGATGAAGCCGACTCCGAGGCCGTCCAGGTGCCGCGCGATGGCCAGCTTGTCGGCGACGCTCAGGTTGAGCCCCTCCTGCTGGGCCCCGTCGCGGAGCGTCGTGTCGTACACGTGGAAGCGGTCGTCGGCCATCTCTGTGTCTCCTTCGCGGGGTCGCGTGTCTCGCCGCGCGCTATGTTCACCGGGCTGTGTTCGTCGGCCTGTATTCGTTGGCCTGTGTTCGTTGGCCTGTGTTCACGGAACTGTCTTCGCCGACCTGTTCACCGGTGCGGGGCCCAAACAAAAAGACCCCTCACGGACGTGAGAGGTCTGCGCGCCGGCGATGTCCTTCAGCCGGCGCGCCTGCCGATAATGAGCAGACCGTTGTTCATGGTGCTCAGCAGTTTGCCACAGCCGGTCACCCTCTGGCACATCGATCTCATCCTACGAGATGTGCGCGAGTGTCCGGCCAGCTCAGCGGGTCACAGCCTAGAGTGATCACCATGAAGGCCGCCGAATTCATCAAGCCCGCCGTCGCCGAGTACGCCGCCGCCTACACCACCCCGCCCGACGCCCTGCTCGCCGAACTGGCGGAGGAGACCCGCCGGCTGATGGGCGCCCGCAGCACCATGCAGATCGCCCCGGAGCAGGGCACCCTGCTCACCCTGCTCGTCCAGCTCAGCGGCGCCCGGCTCGCCGTCGAGGTGGGGACCTTCACCGGGTACTCCTCCATCTGCATCGCCAGAGGGCTGCCCGCCGACGGCCGGTTGATCGCCTGTGACGTGAGCGAGGAGTGGACCTCCGTGGCCCGGCGTTACTGGGCGAAGGCGGGGCTCAACGGCCGCGTCGAACTGCGCCTCGGCCCGGCCGCCGACACGCTGCGGGCGATGCCCCGGGACGAGCACGTCGACTTCGCCTTCATCGACGCCGACAAGGCGGGTTATCCCGTCTACTACGAGGAGGTCCTGGCCCGGCTCAGGCCCGGCGGTCTGATCGCGGTGGACAACACGCTCCAGCACGGCGCGATCACCGACCCCGCCGCGGGCGGCAACGTCCCGGTGATGCGGGAGTTCAACGACTTCGTGGCGCGCGACGAGAGGGTCACCAGCGTGCTGCTGTCCGTCGCCGACGGGCTCACCCTCATCCGGAAGCACGCCACCGGCACCCGCTGATCGGAACGCGGAACCGCGTCCACCGCCCGCGGACCCCCTGACCGGCCGATCCCTACGACGCGAGAGGCAGACGCAGGACGAGCCTGGCGCCGACGGGGCTGTCGGCGACGCACAGGGTGCCGCCGTACATCTCGGCGATCTCCCGCGCGATGGTCAGGCCGAGCCCCGAGCCGCCGGGGTCCCGTTCCCGGGCCTCCCTCCGGCGGTACCTGCGCTCGAAGACCCGCTCGCGGTCCGCCGGGGGGATGCCGGGACCGTCGTCGGCGACCTCCAGGACCGCGTCGGGCGGAGCGGCGCTCACGTGGATCTCGATCTTCGTGCAGGCGTGCCGTTCGGCGTTGGCCATCAGGTTGCCCAGCAGGCGGGCCAGCCGGATCCGCGAGGCCCGCACCAGTACGTCAGGGGCGAGGCGGGTGTGGACGGCGACCGCGCTGCCCGGAGCGCGGCGGTTCAGCTCGTCGACGACGAGTTCGGCGAGGTCGACCGTCTGGGCCGGAAGCTCGCCGGACTCGGTGTCCACCCGCGCGAGGTCGAGCAGGTCGGCCACGATGTCGTTGAGCCGTTCGGCGTCGCAGAGGGATTTCCGCAGAATCCGCTGCAGGTCGATGCCGGGTTCGGAAAGCGCGCACTCCAGCTCGATCATCAGGCCGGTGATGGGGTTGCGCAGGTCGTGCGAGGCTTCAAAGACCAGCCGCCGCTGCCGCTCGATCGCCTCGCGCAGCGCGGAGGTCGTTTCGCGCTGCTCCCTGTGCGCCTGCCTGAGTTCCTCGTTGAGCGCCTGCAACCCACGGGCGAAGGCGTCCACGTCCCTGGCCGGGGTACCGCCCTCGCCGGCCCTGCCCCCTTCGGCGTCCGCCGGCGGCTGCCGCCGAAGCGTCTCGACGAGATCGGTGACCTCCTCGGTGCTGAGGATGATCCACCGCACCTCGCCGTGCGGGCCGGGCACGGGCGTGTTCACCGTGCTCCAGTAGCGCTCCTCGAACACCCCCGGGCTGCCAGGCGCCTCGACGTCGTACCGCTGCAGCGGCATGAAGTCCCGCCGCCACGTGGTGAGCACCTGCTCCAGCGAGGCGCGCAGGCTGTCCGCCCCCTGCGCCCCGGCGTCCGGGGGCACCCCGGGGTTGGGCGGGAAGGCGGCGAACAGAGGCTTGCCCAGCAGGTCCTCCGCCGTACGGCCGACCACCTTCAGGTACGCGTCGTTGGCGGCGACGATGACGAGATCGGGAGTCAGGATCAGCGAGGGGGCCTGGCCCGCCCTGAACACCGCTTCGTAGTCGATCGTCGGCTTCATCACTGCGGCGCCCTTCCTCCCGCCTCCCCTTTCCAGAGTAGGCGAACGCCCAGGTCACCCCGCTGTGGCAACCCTCGGCGCACGGCCGTACGCGCCAGGGCAATGGCGGAGTAATAACCCGCCATGAAGGCGCCGGACTCATGATCGGCGTTCCTTCGGCGAGTACGCTCGCGAAGCGGTTCTTGTTCGCGGGCCGACCACCCGGCTCGTTCGCGGGAGAACGTCATGCCCGAAAGCGTGACGCACAGAAAGAAGCAGGGGGCGACGAATGACTCACCGGCGCGGCGGGGCGTTTCTCACAGGCAGGGTCGCCGGTCTCCTCGTCGCCGGCGCCTCGGCCTCGACCGCCTTCATCACCGGCGTCGCTCCGATGGGCGCCGCCGCCGACAACGGGCACGGCCGCGCCGAGCGGAACGTCGTCCGGGCCCCCGGTGGGGAGCAGCCGGGCAACGCCCAGGGAGACAGGTCGGTCACGGGCGGTTCCACCCGCAACCACGGCTACCAGCACACCTCGGCGAACACCTCCGGCGGTTCCTCGAACGTGCAGAACGCGCTGTGCCGGCGCGCCCGGGTCTGCAACATCACCCAGCACGTCACCATCGCCGGCCCGCGCGTAACCGTGACCGCCCGCCCCTCGCCACCGGCGAAGCCCGCCGTCAGGCCGGCTCCGGTGCCCACGGTCACCGTCACGGTCACGGTGACCCCGGCACCCACGCCGGCGCCCCTTCCGGCCTCTCCCGCCGTTCCGGCGACGCCGGCGCCGTGCCCGTACCCCCGGCCCCTGCTGGGTGACGACGGCAGGGGCGGAGCCGGCGTGCTCGGCGGGCTGCTGTCGCTGTCCCTCCTCGGAGGGGGCACGACCTGCCCCGGCTGAGTGTGCGTCCGGCGGCGCGGGCCGCCGCGACCCAGGTCAGCAGATCTTGTGCACCCAGTGGTGGGTGTCGGGGCGGGTGCCGTACTGGATGCCGACGAGTTCCTCGCGGATCCGCATCGTGACGGGGCCGGGGGTGCCGTCGCCCACGGTCCAGCTCCGGTCGGTGCCCTTCACCGAACCGACGGGGGTCACGACCGCCGCGGTGCCACAGGCGAAGACCTCGGTGAGCTCGCCCGACTCGCAGCCCGCCTGCCAGTCCTCGATCGAGATCTTGCCCTCCTCGACCGTGTAGCCCAGCTCGCCGGCGAGGCTCAGGATCGAGTCACGGGTGATGCCCGGCAGCAGGGTCCCGGTGAGCGACGGGGTGACGAGGCGGTCGCCGAAGACGAAGAACAGGTTCATCCCGCCCATCTCCTCGACCCACCGGTGCTCGAAGGCGTCGAGCCAGACCACCTGGTCGCAGCCCTCCTCGACGGCCTGCCGCTGGGCCACGAAGGCCGCCGCGTAGTTGCCGCCGCACTTGGCGAACCCGGTGCCGCCGGGCGCCGCCCGGGTGTACTCGGTGGACAGCCAGACCGACACCGGCTTCAGGCCGCCGGTGAAGTACGACGCGGCGGGCGAGGCGATGACCAGGAACTTGTACTTCTGCGAGGGGTGGTTCACCCCCAGCGCGGTCTGCGTGGCGATCATGAAGGGGCGTAGGTAGAGGCTGTGGCCCTCGGCCGTCGGCACCCATTCGCGGTCGGTCTGGACGAGGAGTTCGAGCGACTCGACGAACGTCTCCTCCGGAAGCGCGGGCATCGCCATCCGGGCCGCGGACTGGTTGAACCTCGCCGCGTTCGCGTACGGCCGGAAGGCGACGATCGACCCGTTCGACTGCCGGTAGGCCTTGAGCCCCTCGAACAGCTCCTGGGCGTAGTGGAACACCGCGGTGGCGGGATCGAGCACCAGCGGGCCGTACGGCTGGAGCCTCGCGTCGTGCCAGCCCTCCCCCTCGGTGTAGTCGATGGAGACCATGTGGTCGGTGAAGACCTGGCCGAAGCCGGGGCTCGCCAGCATCCGCTCACGCTCGGCCGCACCGCGGGCCTGGGGGTTGTGCTGCACGTCGAACCTGAGATGGGTGGTCATGGCGAGGTCCTTCTCTCTTCGTCGTCGTAGTCATTGTGCGACGAGTCGGCTAAGGGAAAACTAGGGCATTCGACAGGTATGAAAAAGCGCATGGCGGCCCATACCGGGCCGCCATGCGCGTCGTCTGGATGAGCGGCCGGGATCAGCCGGCTACTCGGGCGGCGATGTCGTCGCCGATCTCACGGGTGGACCGGGCGGTCCAGGCGCTCTGGCGCTCCACCAGGTCGTCGGCCACGGCCTGCTCGACGCGGGCCGCGGTCCCGGCGTGGCCGAGATGGTCGAGGAGCATGGCGACCGACAGGATCGTGGCGGTCGGGTCGGCCTTGCCCTGGCCTGCGATGTCGGGGGCGCTGCCGTGGACGGGCTCGAACATGGACGGCGCCGTGCGGGCCGGGTTGACGTTTCCGCTGGCCGCGAGGCCGATGCCGCCCGCCACCGCCGCACCGATGTCGGTCAGGATGTCGCCGAACAGGTTGTCGGTGACGATGACGTCGAAGCGCTGCGGCTGGCTGACGAAGAACATCGAGGCCGCGTCGACGTGGCAGTAGTCGGTCTCGACCTCCGGGAACTCCAGGCTCAGCCGGTCGACGGTGCGGGCCCACAGGTCGCCCGCGTAGGTCAGCACGTTGGTCTTGTGCACGAGGGTCAGCTTGCGGCGCGGCCGGGCCAGCGCCTTCTCGAAGGCGTAGCGCACGACGCGCTCGACGCCGTAGGCCGTGTTCAGCGACTCCTGGGTGGCGATCTCATGCGGGGTGCCGCGGCGCATGACGCCGCCCGCCCCGGCGTACGGGCCCTCGGTGCCCTCCCGGACGACGACCATGTCGATGTCCTCGGGGCCCACCTGCCCGAGCGGGGTCGCCACACCGGGGAACAGCTTGACCGGGCGGAGGTTCACGTAGTGGTCGAGCTCGAAGCGCAGGCGCAGCAGCAGTTCGCGCTCCAGGACGCCGGGCGGCACACTCGGGTCGCCCACGGCACCCAGCAGGATCGCGTCGTAGCCGCGCAGCTCGTCGAGCACCTCATCGGGAAGCGTCTCACCGGAGGCGTGGTAACGCCTGGCGCCGAGATCGTATTCGGTGGTCTCGGACTTGACGCCCGCGGCGTTGAGGACCTTGAGGCCTTCGGCGACGACCTCGGTGCCGATACCGTCACCGGGGATGACTGCCAGGCGGATGTTGCTCGACTCCATGCGTTCACCTTACCGGTTGTCTCGGAGACCGAAACACCGATCTCACCATTCGGGCCACTGCGGGGGTCGGCGCCGGGGTCAGCGCTGGGGCGCACCCCCGTTGTCGCGGCGGTCCAGCGCGATCTGCAGGGCGGTGGCCGCCTCGTCCTCCGCCTCGTCGGCGCGGTTCGAGGGGGCGCGGTTCCAGGGATACATCTCGTACATGGCGAAATCCCACATTCGACCGAGGAGTGAATGTCCGTACGTCTGCGGTGCGTCTCCGCGCGTCGCGGATCCTGGTACCCGGGCCACCGGTGGACCGCGGGTCACGCGCCACAGGTGGGCCGAAGGCCGATGACGTCACGCTCCACGGCGGACCGGCCTGCCCTGATCAGGCTCCGTCGCGGCAGGTGCGAAGTGCGGGGCGTCATCTGAAACAGTACCCCAGAATCTCCTAGGACGACCTAGTATCTCGCATCGTGAGACACCGGTCCGCGGACGGGAGGAGAACAGAACGGCCCGGCGCGTGCGCGCCGGGCCGTTCTCGACGGTTCCGAATGACCGGACCTCCGGGGGATCAGTCCTCCAGGTCGACCGAGCGGCCGCTGTCGGCCCCGATCTCCCCGGCGATCTGCTCGACGACCTCGGACGGGATCGCGGTGTCGACGGTCAGCGCGATCAGCGCCTTGCCGCCCTTCACGTCACGGGAGACCTGCATCGAGGCGATGTTCACGCCGTGCTCGCCGAGCAGGCGGCCGACGGTGCCCACGATGCCGGGACGGTCGGCGTAGGTGAAGAACGCCAGGTGCTCGGTGGGCTCGATCTCCATCGCGTAGCCGTTGACCTCGACGATCTTGGTGATCTGCCGCGGGCCGGACAGCGTGCCGGAGACCGAGACCGTACGGCCGTCGGCGAGCACGCCGCGGACCGTGATGACGTTGCGCCAGTCGGGGCTCTCCGCGCTGGTGACCAGCTCGACGACCACCCCGCGGTCCTTGGCCAGCAGCGGCGCGTTGACGTAGGTCACCGCGTCCTCCACCACGCCGGAGAAGACGCCCTTGAGCGCGGCCAGCTCCAGCACCCGCACGTCCTGGGCGGAGATCTCGCCGCGCACCTCGATGTCCAGGCTGGTCGCGACCTCCCCGGCGAGCGCGGTGAAGATGCGCCCGAGCTTCTCGGTGAGCGGCAGGCCCGGCTTGACGTCCTCGGCCACCGCGCCGCCCTGGACGTTCACGGCGTCGGGCACGAACTCCCCGGCGAGCGCGAGCTTGACGCTGCGGGCGACCTGCGTGCCGGCCTTCTCCTGGGCCTCGTGGGTGGAGGCGCCGAGGTGCGGCGTGGCCACGACCTGGTCGAACTCGAACAGCGGGCTGTCGGTGCAGGGCTCCTTGGCGAAGACGTCGATGCCGGCGCCCGCGACGCGGCCCTCCTTCAGCGCGGAGTAGAGGGCGTTCTCGTCGATGATCCCGCCGCGGGCGACGTTGACCAGCCGGACGGTCGGCTTGACGATGTGCAGCTCGCGGTCGCCGATGAGACCGACGGTCTCCTTCGACTTGGGCAGGTGGACCGTGATGAAGTCGGCCTGCTGGAGAAGCTCGTCCAGCGACACTAGCCGCACACCCATCTGGGCGGCGCGGGCCGGCTGGAGGTAGGGGTCGTAGGCGATCAGCTCCACGCCGAACGGCTGGAGCCGCTGCGCCACGAGCTGACCGATCTTGCCGAGGCCGAGGATGCCGACGACCTTCTCGTCCAGCTCGACACCGGTGTACTTCGAACGCTTCCACTCGCCGCCCTTGAGCGCGGTGTGCGCCTGGGCGACGTTGCGGGCGGTGGCGAGGATCAGGGCGACCGTGTGCTCGGCGGCGCTGGTGATGTTGGAGGTGGGCGCGTTGACGACCATCACGCCGGCCTTGGTCGCGGCCTCGACGTCGACGTTGTCCAGGCCAACGCCCGCCCGGGCGACGACGCGCAGCTTCGGCGCGGCGGCGATGGCCTCCGCGTCCACCTGGGTGGCGCTGCGGACGATCAGGGCGTCCACGTCGGCGAGGGCGGGCAGCAGCTGCGACCGGTCGGCGCCGTCGGTCTGCCGGACCTCGAAATCCGCGCCGAGCACGGCGAGGCCCGCTTCGGAGAGCTCTTCTGCGACGAGTACGACGGGCTTGGTCACTGGATGAGTCCTTCGTGAGGTGCGACTGCCTGGACGACGCGAGTCTATCCGGGGCTTGTGAAAGTCCTCACGAGAGCCCGGCATACGAGACGGCGGCCAAGGTCACGTAGGCGTCGCGGCGGCACGACGACCAGGTCTCAGATCGGCGCCCCCGGCGCTGCCGGTTCCGCCGGGCCCGCGCCCCGGCGGAGGGCCACGGCGGAGGTGCCTCTGTGACGGAGGGGAGTCATGAGACTCCCTCATGTAAAGGCCCGATCGGTCGGTGTACCCCGCCTCGCGAGATCCCATCCGGACTGTCGCCATCTTGGTATTGATCGCACCTAATCTTGGGGATTAGCCTGTTTCGCCATGGTCCAGTCCCTATCGTGCTGGCTATGAGCATCGGGAACCCCTCCCTGGGCGACGTTCTCGCGCGGCATGGCAGCCCCCGGCAGCTCCTGGCGGCCCTCGCGGAGTGGGGCATCCTGGTGGCGGTCCGTCCCGACCGCTCCGTGGTGCTCGGCACGACGCAGAACGGCGAACGCGTTCTGCTCGGCTACACGTCCGAGGCGACGTACGCCCGGCACCGTGGCAGTCACTCCCTGTCGGCCTGCGACGCCGACACCGTCCTCGACATCCAGCGCGTCACCGGCGTGCGGGAGATCGTGATCGACGCGGCCGGTCCCGCCGCCGCCGCGGTGCCGATCGACGACCTGCGGCGTTACCTGGAGGCGACCCGCACCGGGCCCACACCGGCCCTGTCGGCCCTGGGCTCACCCGTCCCCACGGCGTACGCCACGGGTGCGATGGCGACCGTGAGCCGCGCGCAGGCCACGCGGCCGGCCGCTCCGCCGCCCGCCCCGGCCCCGGCTCCGGCCGCGCCCGCCGGGCTGCCGTCGCAGTGGATCCCGGCGCCCCGCCAGCACCTGTCGGGGGCGATGCAGGTCGTCGATCCCGGCTACCGCAGGACGAGCCACCCGATCCTGCCCGCGCTGCGGGTGGCGATCGCCGAGTTGCTGCGCGAGTATCCCCTCGTCCACCACGTGTGGATCTGCGAGGCGCGGACCGCCGCGGGCCTGTGGGGGATCATGCTGCACGTCAAGGTGCGCACCCCCGTCGCCGACGACATCGTGAAGGAACTGCACCGCCGCGTGCGGGCCCGGCTGCCGCAGCTCGCCGCGAGCGAGGCCCCGGTGCTCATGGCCCGCGTCGCCGACGCGCACACCGAGCGCCGCCTGATCGAGATCGGCGCGCACGTCGTCTGCCCCGACGTACGCGACTGAGCGAGCCCGGAGCCGGTAGCCGCCGAACCGTTGCCGGGGAGATCTTCCGGCGGAGCCCGCGCTCGGCTTGAATGACGCCATGGCTCCCACCGCGGCGACGCCCTCTCCCTCCGCAGTGTCCCTCGGTGTGCGCCTCGGGTACGCCGTCGGCTCGTTCTGCACGGCCAACTTCTCCACGATCCCCGGGCTGCTGCTGCTCTTCTACATGACCAACGTGCTGGCGGTGCCGGCCGCGCTCGCGGGCGTCGTGCTCTTCCTCCCCAAGGCGTGGGACCTGATCGCCAACACGCTGGTCGGCCGTTGGTCGGACCGCACGGTCTCGCGCTGGGGCCCCCGCCGTCCCTGGCTGCTCGCCGGGGCGGTCGTACTGCCGGTGTCGTTCGCCCTGATGTTCGCCGGGCCGCCGCTGACCGGGGCGCCCGCCGCCGTCTACGTGGGCCTCACGTTCCTGGCCGCCGCGACCGGATACGCCCTGTACGAGGTGCCGTACAAGGCGATGCCGGCGGAGATGACCACGGACTACCACGAGCGGACGTCGCTGCTGCAGTGGCGCATGGTGCTCATCGCGATCTCGATCGCGATGAGCGGCATCCTCGCGCCCGCGATCGCCGGCGGGACGGCCGGGGGATACCGGACCATGGGCGTCGTCTTCGGCCTGGTCCTGCTCGCCTCGATGCTGGCCTCGTTCTTCGGCACCGCCCGCGCCCCCTTCACCGGGCAGCAGAAGTCCGAGGGGACGCTGCGGGAGCAACTCGCCGCGGCTCGCACGAGCAGGCCGTTCATGTGGCTGCTCGGGCTGAGCTCGGCGCAGACGCTCGGAGTGGGCGTGATGCTGGCCGGCTCGCCCTACTTCGCGGCCTACATCATCGGCGACACGGGTGCGACCACCACGCTCTTCGCGGCGCTCGTCGGCCCGATGCTGGTCACCATGCCGCTCTGGGTGTGGCTGGCCCGCAGACTCGACAAGCGCGGCGCGATGATCCTCTCCGGCACGATGTTCGCGGGCGGCGGGCTGCTGCTCCTCGCGACGCCGGCCCTCGGCGCCCTGTACGCGCACCTGTGCGTGATGGTCGTCGGCATCGGCTACGCCGGTCTGCAGCTGCTGCAGTACTCCATGCTCGCCGACGTGATCGCCCATGACGGCGTGGTGAGCGGCGAGCGCAGGGGTGGCGTCTTCACGGGCCTGTGGACGGCCGTGGAGAACGCGGTGGCGGCGCTGGGCGCGACCATCTACGGCTGGGTGCTGAGCGCCGGAGGCTTCCTGTCGTCCGATCCCGACCACCCGGTGACCCAGCCCGAGAGCGCCCACCTCGCCGTGATGATCGGCGTGACGGCGGTGCCCGCCCTGATCACGCTCGCGGGCGTGCTGATGACGTTCCGGTACGACCTGACCGCCGCCCGCCTGGCCGAGGCGATGGCGCACGCGCGCCCGGAGCGGTCCGGCACAGAGTGGTCCGACTCGGAGCGGTCCGGCTCCGAGCGGTCCGGCGCATAGCGACCTGCCCTCTCCTTCCCCGGCGGGACCACACCTCTCCGGAGCGCCGAGCCGCACCGCTCTCCCGGCCGCGCCGCTGAGCCGCACCGATCCCCCGGCTGTGCCCCTGAGCCGGAGCGCTTCCCCGGCTGCTCCACACGCCGCACCGAGACCCTCCGAGGCGCCCCCGGACGGTTGACCGCACCTTAAGGCGGCCCCCTCCTCGTAACACGACCGTGACCTGCGGGTTGTCCGCCGTCGCGTGAGGTGGGAGGGATAAGTGAAACTTAAGGGAAGGTAGATATTTACGAGGTTGGGGGGATTTTTTCGGACATGTGAGGTCGGAGCGCACCATAATGACGACTTCCCCAGCGTCTAACCCCCACTGGAGGAATGATCGTGAACAGAGCGCTCGGAGCGGTCCTGTGCCTCGGGAGCGTCGCGGCCATCGGCTTGTCCGCCGGCCCCGCTCAAGCCGAGGTCCAGCACGCGGGCTGCCGGGTCGCCGCCGCGAAGCCGTACGTCACCGTGGACGGAAAGATCCGCGCGGCGGGCTCGCGGGCCGGTTGCGAGAACGGCGCCCGGTTCCGGGTCCGGATCCTGAAGAGCAGGCCGGGCCCCGACCGCGTGGTCAAGAGCGGCTCGAAGGCGGTCCGCAACGCACGCGTCACGGTGAACGTGACCTGCGTCAACGGCGTCTACTACAGCTTCGTCACCGACTACCGCGGCCACGTGTCGCGGTCGAAGCCGGTGCGGCTCGACTGCTCCTCCCCCACACCCGTGCCGAGTCCTTCGGCGACCACCCCCACACCCGGTCCCGTGACCCCCACCCCTGGGACCCCCGCCCCCAGCCCGTCGGCGAAGCCGACCGTCAGTCAGGCGGCCAGCGCCTCTCCGACGAGCGGCACGACGGTGGGCACCGCCGTCGAGAACGAGGTCGTCCGCCTCACCAACGTCGAGCGGGCCAAGGCGGGCTGCGGCCCGCTGAAGCACGACGCGCGGCTGCGCACCGCCGCGTACGGCCACTCGGCCGACATGTCCGCGCAGAAGTACTTCGACCACACGTCGAAGGACGGCCGGTCCTTCGCGGACCGCATCAAGGCCGCGGGCTACTCCTTCCGCGCCGCCGCCGAGAACATCGCCATGGGCTACCCCTCGGCCCAGGCGGTGGTGCAGGGCTGGATGAACAGCTCCGGGCACCGGCAGAACATCCTCAACTGCACCTACACCGACATCGGCGTGGGATACGTCGCCTCCGGCAACTACTGGACGCAGGACTTCGGCCGGCAGTAGTCCCCGCGCACAGTCCCGGCCCGCGGCGGCGCCGCGGGCCGGGATCAGTGCGAGTCGATCGGTGCGAGCCGATCAGTGCGGGTCAGGTCAGCCGGTGCACGACTGCCAGGTGGCCGGGTTGGCCGAGGTGTTGGTGTTCTGGAACTTGTAGTTCGGCGTGCTGTCGTTGAAGTTCCACTGGCTGCCGGTCATGTTGCTCCAGGTGCCGGACGTGGACTTCACCGTCTGCGCGACCATGACCGTCGGCTGGGTGCAGCTGATCTGCGGGATCGGGTACGACGGACCGGAGTCGGAGAAGTCCTCGATGTCGTGGGCGTACATCTCCACGGTCGTCCGGGTGTCGTCCGCCAGGAAGCGCCTGCCGTTGCCGTCCTTCAGGTCGACGTACAGGCAGAGCAGGGTGCCGTTCACGTTGGCCGAGTGGTTGGAGTCACACCACTCGTAGATGAAGGTGAGCTCCTGTCCGACGTTGAGGTTCGTCATGACGCCGGTGCAGGTGCCCCCGCTTCCCCAGAGGCTCGCGTTGCAGAGCGAGTTGTTCCCGGTCGTGCCGTTGTCGTCTCCGTAGTAGTAGACCGACCAGGAGCTGGGCCCGCGGTAGATGCCGGACTCCAGGTTGTAGTACCACTGCCCGATAGCACCCCAGGCGGTGCTGCCGTTGTTGAGGGCGGGGACCTTCCAGGTGACCGTCCAGCCACGGGTGTTGCCGATGGTGCCGTTGTACCCCGTGGTGAGCGCGTACACGCCTGCCGTCGTCACGCCCGACTTCGGGGGGTGAGGAACGGCGTTCGCCGGGGTCGTGCCGAACACCGCGACGCAAGCCACGATGAGAGCGGCGGCCAACCACCGGACACGGAGGAGGGAGCGGACCAACGGTCTCTCCTTAAGTAGGGAATGCCGACAAATCGAGTGTCAAAGACGATCTATTCGATCGGAATGCACATTCGGCACATGACAAAGATCTTGATGTTGGAGGTAACCGATCTTGTCAGATTCCCTGAGGGAGGCTTAAATGTGATCACGCACAGCGAGGGAACGGGTGCGCGACGGGGCCGGGAGCGGCGGAGTACGGCGGCCTGGCGGCGCCCGCGGCTCCCCCGCCAAGGACGGCCGGTCCTTCGCGGACCGCATCGAGGCCCGGGCCACTCCTTCCGCGCCGCCGCCGAGAACACATCCATGGGCTATCCCTCGGCCCAGGCGGTGGCGCAGGGGTCCCGGCCCGCGGCGGTGCCGCGGGCCGGGATCAGTGCGAGCCGATCAGTGGGGATCAGGTCAGCCGGTGCACGACTGCCAGGTGGCCGGGTTGGCCGAGGTGTTGGTGTTCTGGAACTTGTAGTTCGGCGTGCTGTCGTTGAAGTTCCACTGGCTGCCGGTCATGTTGCTCCAGGTGCCGGACGTGGACTTCACCGTCTGCGCGACCATGACGGTCGGCTGGGTGCAACTGATCGACGGGATCGGGTACGACGGACCGGAGTCGGAGAAGTCCTCGATGTCGTGGGCGTACATCTCCACGGTCGACCGGCCGTCATCCGCCAGGAAGCGCCTGCCGTTACCGTCCTTCAGGTCCACGTACAGGCAGATCAGGGTGCCGTTCACGTTGGCCGAGTGGTTGGAGTCACACCACTCGTAGATGAAGACGAGCTCCTGCCCGGCGCTGAGGCCCGTCAGGGCGCCGGTGCAGGTGCCCCCGGTTCCCCAAAGACTCGCGTTGCAGAGCGAGTTGTTCCCGGTCGTGCCGTTGTCGTCTCCGAAGTAGTAGACCGACCAGGCGCCGGGTGTGTGATAGATGCCGGACTCGAGGTTGTAGTACCACTGCCCGACAGCGCCCCAGGCGGTGCTGCCGTTGCTGAGGGTGGGGATCTTCCAGGTGACCGTCCAGCCACGGGTGTTGCCGACCGTGCCGTTGTACCCCGTGGTGAGCGCGTACACGCCCGCCGTCGTCACTCCCGTCGGCGGGGGGTGAGGGACGGCGTTCGCCGGGGTCGTGCCGAACACCGCGACGCAAGCCACGATGAGAGCGGCGGCCAACCACCGGACACGGAGGAGGGAGCGGACCAACGGTCTCTCCTTAGGTAGGGAATACCGAGAGGTCAGTGTCAAAGACGATCTGGTTGTCGGAGTACACATCCGATACACGACAAAGATCATGTGCAGATGACCGATCGTGTCGGACCCGGAGAGAGTGATCACGCACAGCGAGGGAACGGGTGCGCGACGACGCCGCGGGCGGCGGAATACGGCGTCTTCTGGACACCTCGGACCACTGCGGCGGATACTCCAGTCATGAGCTCTCCCCCGGTGCGCGCCTCCGACGGGGACCGCGAGCGTGCGCTGAGCGAACTCCGCGACCGGGCCGCCGAAGGACGCCTGTCCATGGAGACCTTCGTCGGCCGGGTCGACCTGGCGCTTCGGGCGCGCAGCCGCGGCGAGTTGGACGAACTGGTCGCCGATCTCCCGCAGCGCGGGCGCTGGCGCAGAAGGATCACCGAGGCGGTCGCCTCGGTGTCGGAGCTGAGCAACCGCATCGAGACCGCCTGGCGGCGCCCGCGGCTCCCCCGCCTCGCCCTGCCCGCGGACGGACGGGCCCGCTATCTGGTCGGCCGTGGATCCGCCTGCGACCTGGTCCTCGCGGACCTGACCGTCTCCCGGATGCACGCCGAACTGCGGCGGCAGGACGACTCCTGGCTGCTCGTCGACCTCGGCTCGATGAACGGCACCCGGCTGAACGGCTGGCGGCTGGTCGGCCCCGCCACCGTCAGGGCCGGCGACGAGGTGGCCTTCGGCGACTGCGAGTTCCTGGTCTCCATGCCGGCCTGACCAGCCGCGAGGTCTGGTCAGGGCGCGGCGCCGCGCCCGCAGGGCCGGTGAACGCGGAGCCGGCGGACATGGGGCCGATGTCGGGGCCGGCGGACGCTGGGGTGACGAACGCGGGACCGGAAACGCGACGCGGCGCCGCTCCCCGCCGCACAGGCAGGGAACGGCGCCGCAGTCAGACGGGCCTCAGGTCGCGTCAGACGCTTCCCGGCTCGGAGGATCAGGCCTGCTCGCCCTTGAGCCAGCTCATCATCGGGCGGAGCTTGGCGCCGGTCTCCTCGATGGGGTGGGCGGCCAACTCCTCGCGGTAGCGCTTGAAGTTGGTCTGACCGCCGTCGAACTCCTCGACCAGCTCGCGGGCGAAGCGGCCGTCCTGGACCTCGTCCAGGATGCGGCGCATCTCCTTCTTGGTCTCCTCGTTCACGACGCGCGGGCCACGGGTGTAGCCGCCGTACTCCGCGGTGTCGGACACCGACCAGTACATCTTGGAGACGCCACCTTCGTACATCAGGTCGACGATCAGCTTCATCTCGTGGAGGCACTCGAAGTAGGCGACCTCCGGCTGGTAGCCGGCCTCGATCAGCGTCTCGAACCCGGCCTTGATCAGCTCGGAGACACCGCCGCACAGCACGGCCTGCTCGCCGAACAGGTCGGTCTCGGTCTCCTCGGTGAAGGTCGTCTTGAGCGCGCCGGCCCGGGTGCCGCCGATGCCCTTGGCGTACGACAGCACGAGTGGCCAGGCGCTGCCGGTGGCGTCGCGCTCGACGGCGACCAGGCAGGGCACCCCGCGGCCGGCGGCGTACTGACGGCGGACGAGGTGGCCGGGGCCCTTCGGCGCCACCATGGCGACGTCGACGCCCGACGGGGCCTCGATGAGGCCGTAGCGGATGTTGAGGCCGTGGCCGAAGAACAGCGCGTCGCCCTCGACGAGGTTCGGCGCGACGTGCTCGGCGTACAGGTGCCGCTGGATGTGGTCCGGCGCGAGGATCATCGTGAGGTCGGCCTCTTCGACGGCCTCGCCCGGCGACAGCACGCGCAGCCCGTCGGCCTCGGCCTTCTCCCGGCTCTTGGAGCCCTCGGGCAGACCGACCCGGACGTCGACGCCCGAGTCACGCAGGCTCAGCGCGTGCGCGTGGCCCTGGCTGCCGTAGCCCAGCACCGCGACGTGGCGGCCCTGGATGATCGACAGATCGGCGTCGTCGTCGTAGAAGATCTCAGTCACATGCTTGCCTTTCGAACAGTTCCCCTCGCGCCGTACGGTCCCACCGCGGCGCTATGCGCTGCGGTCGATCGCGCGGAGCGAGCGGTCGGTGATGGAACGGGCGCCGCGGCCGATGGCCACCATGCCCGACTGCACGAGCTCCTTGATGCCGTACGGCTCAAGGACCCGGACGAACGCGTCCAGCTTGTCGGTCGTCCCGGTGACCTCGATCGTGACCGCGTCCGGGGCCACGTCCACGCAGCGCGCCCGGAAGAGGTTCACGAGTTCGAGGACGTGGGACCGGCTCTCGGAGTCGGTCCTCACCTTGATCAACATCAGCTCGCGCTGCACCGACTGGCTGTTGTCGAGCTCGACGATCTTGATGACGTTGACCAGCTTGTTGAGCTGTTTGGTGACCTGCTCCAGCGGGAGTTCCTCGACGTTCACGACGATGGTCATCCGCGAGATGTCGTCGTGCTCGGTCGGCCCGACCGCCAGGGAGTCGATGTTGAAGCCGCGGCGGCTGAACAGCGCGGCGACCCGGGCCAGCACGCCCGGCTTGTTCTCCGTCAGGACGGACAGCGTGTGGCGGCTCATGCCAACTCCTCGCCTTCGGCTCGGAGCGGCATGCGCCAGGAGCCGCGTTCACTGATTCGCTCGCTGCGCTCGCTCATGCCAACTCCTCGTGCTGCGGGCCGGACTCGGGACGGAATCGCGCTCATTCTCCGCCCTCCCAGTTCGGCGCCATGTCGCGGGCGTACTTGATGTCGTCGTTGCTGGTGCCGGCCGCGACCATCGGCCAGACCATGGCGTCCTTGTGGACGACGAAGTCGATCACGACCGGCACGTCGTTGATCTCCATCGCCTTCGCGATCGTCGCGTCCACGTCCTCGGGACGCTCGCACCGCAGGCCGACACAACCGTACGCCTCGGCGAGCTTCACGAAGTCCGGAATCCGCTTGACCTGCTGCAGGTCGGTGTTGGAGTACCGCTCGTCGTAGAACAGCGTCTGCCACTGGCGGACCATGCCGAGGTTGCCGTTGTTGATCACGGCGACCTTGATCGGCACACCTTCGATGGCGCAGGTCGCCAGCTCCTGGTTGGTCATCTGGAAACAACCGTCGCCGTCGATCGCCCACACGACCTTGTCCGGGCAGCCCATCTTCGCGCCCATCGCGGCCGGGACCGAGAAGCCCATCGTGCCGGCGCCGCCGGAGTTGATGAACGTCCCCGGGTGCTCATACTTGATGAACTGCGCGGTCCACATCTGGTGCTGGCCGACGCCCGCCGTGTAGATCGCCTCGGGGCCCACCAGCGCGCTCAGCCGCTCGATCACGTACTGCGGAGCCAGCGACCCGTCGGCGAACTCCTCGTACCCCAGCGGGTAGGTCTCCTTGTAGCCGTTGAGGACCCGCCACCAGTCGGTGTAGTCGCCCTTGCGCCCGTCGGCCTGCTCGGCCCGGACCGCGGTGATCAGGTCGCCGATCACCTCACGGCAGTCGCCCACGATCGGCACGTCGGCGTGGCGGTTCTTGGAGATCTCCGCCGGGTCGATGTCGGCGTGGATCACCTTGGCGTGCGGGGCGAAGCTGGCCAGCTGGCCGGTCACGCGGTCGTCGAACCGCGTGCCGAGCGCGATCAGCAGATCCGAGCGCTGGAGGGCGCCGACCGCCGAGACGCTGCCGTGCATGCCGGGCATGCCCATGTGCTGGGGGTGGCTGTCGGGGAAGGTGCCGCGCGCCATGAGGGTGGTGACCACCGGGATGCCGGTCAGCTCGGCCAGCTCCAGCAGTTCGGCCGAGGCCCGCGCCTTGTGCACGCCGCCGCCGACGTAGAGCACCGGCCGCTGCGCCTCGGTCATCAGCCGGGCGGCCTCGCGGATCTGCTTGGAGTGGGGCCGCGTCACCGGGCGGTAGCCGGGCAGCTGCATGACCGGGGGCCAGGAGAACGTGGTCGTCGCCGTCAGGGCGTCCTTGGCGATGTCCACCAGGACCGGCCCGGGGCGGCCGGTCGCGGCGATGTGGAACGCCTCGGCGATCGTCCGCGGGATGTCGTCGGCGTCGGTCACCAGGAAGTTGTGCTTGGTGATCGGCATGGTGATGCCGGAGATGTCCGCCTCCTGGAAGGCGTCGGTCCCGATGAGCGGGGTCGCGACCTGCCCCGTGATCGCCACGATCGGCACCGAGTCCATGTAGGCGTCCGCGATGGCGGTGACGAGGTTGGTCGCCCCCGGCCCGCTGGTGGCCATGCACACCCCGACCCTGCCGGTAGCCTGCGCGTAGCCCTCGGCCGCGTGGCCGGCGCCCTGCTCGTGCCGTACGAGCACGTGCCTGACCTTGGTCGAGTCATAGAGGGGATCGTAGGCGGGGAGGATGGCGCCGCCCGGGATCCCGAACACCGTCTCGACCCCGACGTGCTCCAGCGCCCGCACCAGGGCCTGTGCACCTGTCATCTTTTCGGTCATCGGCTCGTTCCTTGTGGCTGAGCTTGTGGTGGCTGTGCTGGTGGCTGGTCTTGTACCGGCATAAAAAATGCCCCGTTCCGCTGAGCGGAGCTGGGGCGCGCGCAGGACTGAGGGCTTCGTCAGGCTGCGCGCCTGCGAAGTACTACGAGGATCCCACCGCGATGCATGGCTACACGATGTCCGATGGACCGCCCTCACGTCAAATCATCTGGGACGCCCATCTCATCAATCGAGACTGTGTTTCCCGCTTCACCGTCGGCGCGCTCACACCCGATGTCTTCCCTCGTCGCGCTCTGGTCGCTTCGCTCCCGCGCGCTCCTCAGTCCAGACACCGGCGCGCCCCTCCGGCTCGCTCGGTGTTTCCCGCTCCGCCCTCGGCGCGCTCACACCCGGCTGGTCGTGCCGAAGGCGCGCAATGAGCGCTTCCCTCGTCGCTCGTCCCTCGCTCCTCAGTCCAGACCGCCGGCGCGCCCCTCCGGCTCGCTCGGATCGCACGCTTCGCGTGCGTCACGCGGTGTTCTGGAGGGGGGTGCCCGGCATGAGGTCGTCGACTCCACGGGCGGCCATCGGACGGGCGACCAGGTAGCCCTGCCCACGCGTGCAGCCCATTTTACGGAGCAGGTCGAGCTGCTCGGGACGTTCGATGCCCTCGGCGACGACGATCAGGCCGAGGTCGTTGCCAAGCTGCACGATCGTCCTCGTCAGCAGGGTCAGCGTGTCGTCGCGCCCCAGCCCGGAGACGAACGAGGGGTCTATCTTGATCATGTCGACCGGAAGCTGGCGCAGGAACGCGAGCGACGCGTAGCCGGTGCCGAAGTCGTCGATGGCCAGCCGTACGCCGAGAGCTCTCAGCTCCGACAGCCTGCCGATCATCTCGCCGGCGTCCTCGACCAGCATCTCCTCGATGACTTCGAGGGTGAGCGCGCTGGCCGGCAGCCCGCTGTCGCTCAGGGCCTCCGACACGGTCTCCACGAAACGCGGGGCCATGATCTGCCGTGCGGACAGGTTCAGCGCGAGCCCGATGTCCCAGGAGGACGCGCGCCAGGCCGCCACCTCCTGGCACGCCTCGCGCAGGATCCACTCGCTCAGCGGCACGATGATCCCGGTGTCCTCGGCCGGTCCGAGGAACTGCTCCGGCGGCACGAACGTGCCTCCCCGCCACCAGCGGATCAGGGCCTCCACGGCGGTCACCCGCGACGTGGCGAGGTCGACGACCGGCTGGTACTCGATCGCGAACTGGTTCTCCAGCAGCGCCCGCTGCAGGTCCGAGGCGATCTCCAGGCGGCGTACGACGTCGGCGTGCATGTGGGTGGCGAAGACCTCCACCCGGCGCCCGCCGAGCTCCTTGGCCCGCGACATCGCCACGTCGGCGTTGCGCAGCAGGTCCCCGGAGGACAGGTCCTCCTCGGCGAAGGCGACGCCGACGCTGGCCGTCAGCGCGATGTCCCGGTCTGCCACCCGGAAGGGCTCGTTGGAGACCGCGCGGACGAGCCGCTCGGCCAGGTCGATGGCGGTCTGCGCGTCGCCGCCGCCGGAAGCGCCCCCGGACATGCCGCCTGACGCGCCGCCCTCCAGGAGCACCGCGAACTCGTCCCCGCCCCACCGGGCCAGCGTGTCGTCGGCCCGTACGGCCGACCGCAGGCGGCGGGCGGCCTGGCCGAGCAGGTGGTCGCCGCTGGCGTGCCCGACGGAGTCGTTGACGGCGGTGAAGCCGTCGAGGTCCAGGAAGATCACCGCGGTGCCGACCGCGCCGCGGCGCGTGAGCACGTCGCGGGCCCGCTCCTCGAAGTAGGCCCGGTTGGGCAGTCCGGTGACCCCGTCGTGGAAGGTCAGATGGGTGACCTGGTTGCGCAGGGCGACCTGGTCGCTGAGGTCGCGGATCGTGACCAGGACGAGGTCGTCGTCGCGCACGTGGCGGGCGGCGACCGTCTCGGTCGGCCGCCAGGTGCCGTCGGAGGCCCGGAAGCGGCAGGAGACGCGGGTGCCGCCCTCCTGCTCCGGCCCGTCGTCCTCGTCCGTCATGCGGCTGAGCAGCGCCTGCACGGCCGGGAGGTCCTCGGGGTGGACGTAGTCGAAGATCGGCCGGCAGGCGAGGTCCTCCGGGCGGTAGCCGTACGTCGCCTCCAGGCCGGGACCGGCCTCCTGGACGACCCCCTCGGGGTCGCAGACGAGCACCACGTCGCCGGTGTTCTCGGCGAGCCGCCGCAGTTGCTGCTCCCCCACGTCGACGAGACGGCGCATGCCGGCGGTCTCGACCAGCAGCACGAACAGGCGGCCGAGCAGGACGAGCACGACCGAGGCGGCGACGACCGCCAGGGCGGCGTCGCGGCTGCCCCCGATCGCGTGCAGGGTGGCGACCAGCGTCGCGACGGCGACCAGCACCAGCGGGGTGGCGGCGGTCAGCGCCGCCGTCAGCGGCCTCGCCGGCCGGTCCTGCTCCACCCACGGCGTGACGGCGAGGACGAGCAGCAGGGCGGGCACGAGGAGTCCGGCGACGAGGGGCGGATGGTCACCGCCGAGCCGGGCGAGCGCGGTCGCGAGTTCCGCGACGGTTATCGCGGCGAGCACTCCGACGCCGGTGAGCCCGACCACCCGGTTGCCCGACCGGGACGCGGCCACCGCGGGCGTCACCGCGCAGGTCGCGAGCAGGCAGATCACGGGGAGCGCGAGCGCGACGAAGAACGCGCCGGTGTCCTCGGCCCGGCGGAACGCCGGGCCGAGGACGGCGACCCAGGCCACGGCGAACACCGACGCCGCGCCGAGATAGGCGTCGGCGGCCTGGCGGATCACCCCCCGCGTGTACGCCGGGGGTTTCACCGAGAGGCCGCAGCCGATCGCGAGCAGCACGGATCCGGCGAGTATGAGCAGGTCGGCGAAGGTGAGCACGAAGGGCGTGCCGTCGGCCACCGGGCGGACGCCCACGCCGAGGAGCCAGGTGAGCGACCCGGCGGCCATCCACCGCCAGGCGGCGGGCTGGCGCCGGTGACCGGGAGTCACGCGGGAGGCGGCCATGATCAGTGACACCGCCGAGAGAAGACCGGTGACGACTCCCGCGACCGCGGTCACCACCGGGGCGGAGCCCCCGGTGACCAGGGCCACGACGATCGCCACCGCGCCGAGCCCGGCGGCGGTGGTGAGGGGGACCCTGGGGTCTCTCCTGACGTTCACGTGCGTCGCCTCTGCACCTGTCGCCGCCTCACCCGTGGCGGAGGCGCCTCCCGGGGTTTCGGCGGGGTCCGGAGTCGCGTCAGCGTCGCCGGTTCCGGTGGGGTGTGCCGTCACTGCCCCTCCCGTCCTCGACTCGGCTTTACTCTCCCTGTCACATGGCCAGTGTGCGCACAGCCGCTGATCGAGAGGAGGACAACCGACGAGTCGTCACCGATCTGATAACCAAGCCGTGCACGATGAGCCTCACCCTACGCACCGCAGGTCACGGCGCAGCCACGTTCCGGAATCCTTAACGGAGCGGTCAGTAATGCCCGGTGATCATGTTAGCGAGGGGCCGGCCCGCCAGATGACGGATGATCTGCTCGCGTACCAGTACGCGGATACGCCGGACGGAGGCGGGGGTGCTGCCCGCCACGTGCGGCGTGATGAAGACTCCCGGCGCGGTCCACAGCGGGTGATCGGAGGGCAGCGGCTCGACCGGCGTCACGTCGAGAGCCGCCAGCAACCTGCCCGCCCGCAGTTCCGCCAGCAGCGCGTCGCCGTCCACCACCGATCCGCGCGCCGCGTTCACCAGCAGTGCGCCGTCCTTCATCCGGGCGAGGAACTCCGCGTCCACCAGACCGGACGTGCCCGCGGTGGCGGGGACGAGCAGCACGACCACGTCGGCGTGCGGGAGCAGCGCGGGAAGCTCGTCCTGGCCGTGGACGTTCTCCCGGGCCGTCCGCGCCACCCGCACGATCTCCACCTCGAACCCGGCCAGGCGCCGTTCCAGCGCCTCGCCGATCGAGCCGTACCCGACGATCAGCACGGTGGAGTCGGCGAGGACCCCGGTGTGGTGGTAGCTCCACTCCCCGCGCGCCTGCGCGGCCACGAAGCCGGGGAAGTCCCGCCGCATCGCGATCATCGCGCCCACGGCCCACTCCGCCGTACCCGCGTCGTGGACCCCGCGCGCGTTGCACAGCACCGCCTTCGGCGGGAGGTGCGGCAGGTACGGCTCGACTCCCGCGGTGACGGTCTGCAGCAGGCGGAGGTTGCCCATGCGGTTCAGCAGGCCGGGGATGCCCGGCACCGGGACCAGCGGCGGCACCCAGATCTCCACCTCCTCGGGCGGCCCCGGCAGCGGGCCCGTCCCGTCGTAGACCTTCCGGTCGAGGACGGGCAGCCCGTCCGGCAGGCTGGACAGATCGTCGGCGATGTCCTGTGAGGCGACCCAGATGTTCACACGTAACAACCTAGGGAACCATCGCGACGGCCCGCGAGTAGGGATGGACGAGGAGGTCGCGTGATGACGGACAGGCACGGCGCGGGCACGGCCCTGTCGATGGCGAGACTGTCGGCGGCGCTGCTGGCGGTCGCTCTGCCGGTGGTCGCGGGGTGCGGGCAGGCCGGAGAGGCGGGCAGGACTCCCCCGCCGCTACCCGCCGCGAGCGCCACCGGCGGCTCGGGCAGCCCCGGCGGCTCCGGCGCGGACGCGGGGACCGGCGCGGACGCGGGGACCGGCGCGGACGCGGGGACCGGCGCGGACGCGGGGACCGGCGCGGACGCGGGGACCGGCCCGGACGCGGGGACCGGCCCGGACGCGGGGACCGGCCCGGACGGCGCCGCGACCGCCGTCGCCCAGGCCAGGCCGCGCACGCTGGTCCGCGGCCTCTCGGTTCCCTGGGCGATCGCGTTCCTGCCCGGCGGCGACGCGCTGGTGACCGAACGCGAGTCGGCGCGGCTCCTGCGGATCACGCCGGAAGGCGCGGTCCGGGAGGTGGGAGTGATCGAGGGGGTGTCGGCGGCCGGCGAGGGCGGCCTGCTGGGCGTGGCCGTGTCGCCCCGCTACGCGAGCGACCACCACGTCTTCGTCTACCTGACCTCCGGCGGTGACAACAGGATCGTCCGCTACCGCTACGACGGACGGCTCTCCGAGCGCCGCGTGATCGCCAGCGGCATCCCGAAGGGGGCCATCCACAACGGGGGCCACCTCGCCTTCGGGCCCGACGGCTACCTCTACGCCTCGACCGGGGAGACCGGCGAGCGCGGCATGGCCCAGGACCGGAACGCGCTGGGCGGCAAGATCCTGCGCATGACCGCCGACGGCCGGTCCGCCCCGGGCAACCCCTTCGGGACGCTGGTCTGGTCGTACGGCCACCGCAACGTGCAGGGGCTCGCCTGGGACGAACGCGGCCACATGTACGCCACGGAGTTCGGCCAGAACACCTACGACGAGATCAACCTCATCGAGAAGGGCCGGAACTACGGCTGGCCGGAGGTCGAGGGCGTGGGCGGCCGTCCCGGATACGCCGATCCCCTGCTGACCTGGTCGACCGACCAGGCGTCGCCGTCCGGCCTCGCGTACGCGCGGGGCGCGCTGTGGGCCGCCGCCCTGCGCGGCGAGCGACTCTGGCGGGTCCCGGTGGACGGTTCAGGGCGCGCCGGGCGGCCCACCGCGCTATACGAAGGCGAGTACGGCAGGCTGCGCGCGGTGGCCGTCGCGCCCGGCGGCGCCCTGTGGGTGAGCACCAGCAACCGCGACGGACGGGGCTCTCCCAGGGACGGCGACGACCGCATTCTGGTGGTTGCCCCCACCGCTTCCTCGTCCTGATCCGTGGCCCTGCCCCTGGCCCTGTCCTTGGCCTTGGCCCTGTCCTTGGCCCTGTCCTTGGCCTTGCCCCTGAGCTTGGCCCTGACCTTGGCCCTGGCCTTGTCCTTGGCCCTGGCCTTGTCCTTGTCCTTGTCCCTGGCCCTGACCTTGGCCCTGTCCCTGACCCGGTCCTGATCCGCTGCCGCCGCCGCGTGCCTTGGCAGCCCGGCAGACGACCTTGGCCTGGGCCTGGTAGGAGGTCCGGAAGGTCTGCCGGGAGACGACCTCTCCGCCCTGCCGCAGCACGCGGGTCACGGTGGCGGTGAACCCGGGCTGCCCCGGCGCCTCGACGCAGCCGGGCCCGTGCCCGGTCATCGTCGGCAGCTTGACCCGGGCGCCGGAGACCGGTCCCTGCAGGTCCACCGCGTACCGGCGGGTGCTCCACAACGCGATGGCCAGCGACGTGCCGGTGGCCGACGCCTGAACGAACACCCCGTACGGCGAGTCGTTCTTCCACCGCAGGTCCGGATCGGGAAAGGACACCGCGGCCTCGGTGCCGACCGGCAACTGCGGGGCGTGGACCTCGGGCGGAGTGTGCTCGGTGACCTGGAACCCGGCCCGGATCACGGCGTTCATCAGGGTGGTCGCGACCTGGGACATGCCCGGCGCGTCGGTGCCGGCCCGCCCGTCGATCACCGTGGGGACGATGCCGTCGAACCCCGCGTCCACGTCGCGCCGCCCGAGCGCCTCGTTGAAGGAGAAGGTCTCCCCCGGACGGACCAGGCGGCCGTCCAGGAGCGCGGCCGCGGCCCTGATGTTGCCGGCGCGCTGGGGACAGCAGGCGTAGGAGGTCGTGAAACGGCCGACCTCCTCCTTGATCCCCATGCGGAGCACGTCGTCGTCGCCGCTCCGAGGCGGCCCGTCCACGACCCGCACGGCCACCGTACGGTCGCCGGCGCCGAGGGCGGTCACCACGTCGGCCGCGAGGCGGTCGGTGTCGACCCGTTCCCCCGGCCTCCCACCGACCAGTGCCGGCCGTCCGCCCCTGATCGTGAAGGAGGCGTCGCGGGACGCCCGCCCGGGGTCGAGCAGTCTCGGCGTGACGGGGGCGACCGCCGCGACGGCGTCGAAGCGGGGACGCAGGACCGCGCCGTCCGGCGTGAACGTCAGGTGCCGCGCCAGCACGGCCGGCGGCAGCGACACGGAGCCGGTCCCGCTGGTCAGCGTGAGCGGCGCGGACACCGCCCGGCCCGCCCAGCGCAGGGCGCGGTGCACCTCGGCGCGGGTGATGTGCGGGAGGTCCCGCAGGGTGGGGGCCACGACGACGATCTCGGGATCGAGGTATCCCTTGACGATCTGCTCGGCCGTGAGCTTCCGGTCGACCAGGCGACCCACCCGGGGATAGACCGGGACCGGGGTGACCCCGTCGAACGAGACGCCGCCCTCCCGCGCCGGGTTCTCCAGCCGCTCGGCGATGTCCGCCACCAGGTCGTCGAGGCGACGCCGGTCGACCGACACCGCGGGCTCCACCTCACGGCTGCCGGTGAGCGCGGCCCATACAGCCCACGGGCTCGGGAAACCGGTCACCGCCCGGCCGATCGTCTCATCGACGTCGAGCGAGAGACCGGCGTCCCGCGGGCTCACCGTCAGCCGCCGCGTTCCCTGCCGTACGATCACCGGTGTCCTGGTCTGGGCGTACAGCCGTTCGTTGAGGGTGGCGGCGGCCTCGGCCCGGCTCTGGCCGCCGATGTCCACGCCGAGCACGCTGGTGCCGGGCAGGACCTTTCCGGCCATGGTGAGGGCGGGCACGACATAGAGCACGACGAGCAGCGCCACCAGGCCGATCAGCGTGCGGCGGAGAAAACCGCCCTTCTTCGGCGGGTCGAGCAGGTCGAGGTCCGGTGTCCCGACGACGACCGGTTCCTCCCGGACGGTGCGGTCCGGAACCGGCCACGGCTCGATCGGCGGCGCCGGCGGCGGAGCGGCGCCCGCGCCGGACGGCCGGGACGCGGGCGGCGCCGGGGCGGGCGGTTCGGCGAAGAGGTCGGCCGACACCCCCTTGGGCAGCGCCGACACCCCTCGAGGCAGGGACGTGACCCGGCGCACCGGGTGTACGCGCGGCGGGGGAGACGCCGCCCCAGACGGATCCGCGGGATCCGTGGGCGGGTCGCCGGACGCTCCGGCGTTACGCACGCCTCGCTCTCCTCAGGCTCAAGGTCAACTCCGATCAGTTAACCTTAAAACACCCTCCGCTGGATATCTCCTGAAGCAACAGCTCTGCTGCTCTTTCCGTTGCTCTTTCCGTGGAGCGCGCACGCCTTTGCCGCTCGACCGGTCACAGCCCCGCGCTCGGCCGGCGGCACCGGCCGAGCACGGATCACCACACCGCCGCACAGGTGACACACGGCACAGCGGAGCGGCCCCAGGCGGCACACGACACAGCGGAGCGGCCCTGGGCAGCACAGCGCACGGCGGAGCGGGCCCGGGCAGCACAGCGCACGGCGGAGCCGGCCCGGGCGGGGCACGCGTGGGCGAGAACGCCGGGCCGCGACGCGCGCGTCACCCGGACAGCGAACGCCGCGCCGGACGACCGCTTCTGCGGCGGGCGGCGCGGGACGCTCACTACCCCTGGACGCCGAGCCGCTCCAGGATCAGCTCACGGGCGCGGCCCGCGTCCGCCTTGCCGCGGCTGGCCTTCATCACGCCGCCGACCAGCGCGCCCACGGCCGCGATCTTCCCGCCGCGCACCTTCTCCGCCGCGTCGGCGTTGTCCGCGAGCACCTGATCGATGATCGACATGAGCTCGCCCTCGTCGCTGACGACCTGGAGCCCGCGCTTGTCCACGACCTCGTCCGGGCCGCCCTCACCGGCCAGCACGCCCTCCAGCACCTGACGGGCCAGCTTGTCGTTCAGCGCGCCGGAGGCGACCAGTTCCGTCACCCGGGCGACCTGCGCCGGGGTGATCGGCAGGTCGGCGAGGGTCGTCGCCGACTCGTTGGCCCGCCGGGCCAGTTCGCCCATCCACCACTTGCGGGCGTCGGCGGCCGGGGCGCCGGCGGCCACGGTCGCCTCGACCAGGTCGATCGCGTCGGCGTTGTGCATGGCGGCCATGTCCAGGTCGGACACGCCCCACTCGTCCTGCAGCCTCCTGCGCCGGGCCGACGGAAGCTCGGGCAGCGCGGCCTTGAGCGACTCGACCCAGGCCGGGTCGGGCGCCATCGGCAGCAGGTCGGGCTCGGGGAAGTAGCGGTAGTCCTGCGCCTCCTCCTTCGACCGCCCGGAGGTCGTCTGCCCGGTGTCCTCGTGGAAGTGGCGGGTCTCCTGCACGATCCGGCCGCCCGCGGCGAGGACGCCCGCCTGGCGCTCGATCTCGCCGCGTACCGCGCGCTCGACGCTGCGCAGCGAGTTGACGTTCTTGGTCTCCGTACGGGTGCCCCACTCGGACGCGCCGCGCGGCATCAGCGAGACGTTCACGTCGCAGCGCAGCGAGCCCTGCTCCATCCGCACGTCCGACACGCCGAGCGAGCGCATCAGCTCGCGCAGCTCGGTCACGTATGCGCGGGCGACCTCGGGGGCGAGCCGGTCGGTGCCCGCGATGGGCTTGGTCACGATCTCGACGAGCGGGATGCCGGCGCGGTTGTAGTCGACGATCGAGTAGTCGGCGCCGTGGATGCGCCCGGTCGCACCGCCGACATGGGTGGACTTGCCGGTGTCCTCCTCCAGGTGCACCCGCTCGATCTCCACGCGGACGGTCCGGCCGTCCACCTCGACGTCGAGGTAGCCGTCGACGCACAGCGGCTCGTCGTACTGGCTGATCTGGTAGTTCTTCGGCATGTCCGGATAGAAGTAGTTCTTCCGGGCGAACCTGCACCACGTCGCGATGGTGCAGTTCAGCGCGAGGCCGATCCTGATCGTCGACTCGATCGCCTGCTCGTTGGCCGTCGGCAGCGAGCCGGGCAGCGCCAGGCACACCGGGCAGACCTGCGTGTTCGGCGGTGCTCCGAAGGCCGTCGGACAGCCGCAGAACATCTTCGACGCGGTGCCCAGTTCGACGTGCGTCTCCAGCCCCAGCACCGGCTCGAAGCGCTCCAGCGCCTCGTCGTACGGCATGAGCGTCTCAGTGCTGCTCACAGGTAACCAAGTCCCTTCAATGCGTTTCTCGCGTCGACGACCCACTCCGCGTACGCGGGCACCTTCGCGAGGGTTGCGAGGTCGATGTTTCTGGCGATGTATTCGAAGTAGTCGCGTACCGGCTTCCCACGACGGGGAGCCACCTCGGCGAGTACCTTCTTGGGATCGGCGATCCTCTCGACGTCCCGGGGCCGGGCGGGCAGCCGTCCGTGGTCGCTCCCGCTCAACCGGCGCCACACGCCGGCGTCCGCCAGGAGCCACGCCTCCGTCTCCTGGACGGGCACCAGCGCGATCACCGGCGTGGACAGGCCCGAGTCGCGCACGACCCGCTCCGCCTTGTCCCGCTCTTTGTGATCGTTGTGCACGAAGAGCAGATGGCAGTCGCCCGCCAACTCGCGGAGTGCACCCGCCGTCCGGTCGTGGTCGTAGATCGATCGGCCGGAGCCGATCTCGGTGCTCTCCACGTCGACGGCGCAGCGAGAGGACTGGACGGTGATCTCACGGAGCTGCCGCGAGATCACGACGCCGAGGAAGACCTCGTCGGTCTCCCCCTCGGCGACGAGTCCGGGCACGAGCGGCCTGCTCATGGCACCTCGCCCACCGCGCTCAGATACTTGCGCACCTGACGGGGAGAGACGAACGTGCCGGGCTCTCCCTCCGACCGCACCGGCTTGGCCACCGTGACCCGCGAGATCCTGTCGTTCTCGGGATCGACGCGTACGGCGGTGTCTAGGAACACCAGCGCGTCCGGCCTGAGGCGGTACAGCTCCGAGACGACAACGGGTGAATGCGTGGTGAGGATCACCTGCCGCAGTGGCCGGTTGACACACTCCGGGTCGTCGAGGTCGGTGACCCTCTCCTGGATCCTGCGGAGCAGTTCCGCCAGGCGGCTGGGATGCAGGCCGTTCTCGATCTCCTCGATGAGGAGCACATCGGAGTGGTCCGGATCGTGCAGCGCGGCCAGCAACGCGATGGCCCGGAGTGTGCCGTCGGACAGCAGCGTGCTCGGCACGCTGCCCTGGCCGTCCACGAGCACGTCGAACGTCCACTCCTGGTAACGGTCGTCCAGCAGAGGCTGTATCCCGGCGATGTCCGGGATGAGCGCCACGAGATCCACCAGGAGTTCCTCGATGGCACCGTGGGCCGCGAGCCTGCCGAGGACAGTGGCGAGGTTCCCGCCACCGGGCTCCAATGGTCCGTTGTAAGCGGCCGAGGATCGGGAGCGCAGACTATCCGGATCGGGCTGATGCAGGCGCCAGTTGCTCAGTTCCCCGTACAGCAGGCGTCCAAGGCGGGGGCCACCGGCCTGCTCCTCCACGAGCTTCTGCACCGCCTGCGCCAGGACCTCCAGCCCCTTTTGCTGCTGTTCGATCACCCATTTAGGCAGTCCGGTGACGGTGGCATCGTGTTCGAAGCGGAAGCTGGTCTCTCGCGGCACCCCGTCTTCGCCCAGCTCGGCTCCGCTCCCGAACACCTGCGGGAGGAGAGTGTCTCCCAACTGCCGAAGGGCGTGAGCGGTGATCTCGAAACGGGTGGTTGCCCGTCCCTCGCCGACTCGGTGGAACAGCTCGTGCGGCCGGCCCCGCCGGGACGTCAAAGGCTTCTCGTCACCCCAGCCGGCACTGCGCACATATCCCAGCGCGTCGAGAAGGTTGGACTTGCCGCTGGAATTGGGGCCGACGAGGGCGAGGAACGGCGGGATGTCGAGCTGGAAGTCCAGGAAGGACTTGAAGCCGTCGATCTCGATGCGGGTGATCATGCCGCCGTTCCCCTCCCCTCGGCGGTCAGAGCGCGGGCGCGCGGGACAGCAGCGGGCCGCCCCACCGGCTCTCGAAGGCCTTCTCCACGGCCGCGCCGACCCGGTAGCAGCGGTCGTCGGCGAGGACCGGGGCCATGACCTGGAGCCCGACCGGAAGGCCGTCCTCGTCCGCCAGGCCGCACGGCACCGAGATCGCGGCGTTTCCGGCCAGGTTGGTCGGGATCGTGCACAGGTCGGCGAGGTACATCGCCATCGGGTCGTCGGCCCGCTCCCCGATCGGGAACGCGGTGGTCGGCGTGGTCGGCGAGACCAGCGCGTCCACCTGCTGGAAGGCCGCCTCGAAGTCACGCATGATCAGCGTGCGGACCTTCTGCGCCTGCCCGTAGTAGGCGTCGTAGTAGCCCGACGACAGGGCGTACGTGCCCAGCATGATGCGCCGCTTGACCTCGGGTCCGAAGCCGGCCGCGCGGGTGAGCGCCATGACCTCCTCGGCGCTGCGGGTGCCGTCGTCGCCGACGCGCAGGCCGTACCGCATGGCGTCGAAGCGGGCCAGGTTGGACGAGCACTCCGACGGCGCGATGAGGTAGTACGCGGGCAGCGCGTAGGAGAACGCCGGGCAGGAGACCTCGACGACCTTGGCCCCGAGCGACTCCAGCAGGTCGACGGCCTCGTGGAAGCGGGCGAGCACGCCGGGCTGGTAGCCCTCCCCGGCGAACTCCTTGACCACGCCGATCCGCATGCCCGCCACGTCGGCCTGCCGCGCGGCCTCCACCACCGGCGGCACCGGCGCGTCGACGGAGGTCGAGTCGAGCGGGTCGTGGCCGGAGAACGCCTCGTGCAGCAGCGCCGCGTCGAGCACGGTGCGGGCGAACGGCCCGGGCGTGTCGAGCGAGGACGCGAACGCGATCAGGCCGTAGCGGGACGAGCCGCCGTACGTCGGCTTCATGCCGACGATGCCGGTCACCGCGGCCGGCTGGCGGATCGAACCGCCGGTGTCGGTGCCGGTTGAAAGCGGCGCCTCGTAGGCGGACACCGCGGCCGACGAGCCACCCGACGAACCGCCCGGGATCCGGGACAGGTCCCACGGGTTGTGCGTCGGCCCGTACGCCGAGTTCTCCGTGGACGACCCCATGGCGAACTCGTCGAGGTTCGTCTTGCCCAGGATCACCAGCCCGGCCGCGCGCAGCCGGCCGGTCACGGTCGCGTCGTACGGCGGACGCCAGCCTTCGAGGATCTTCGAACCGGCCGTCGTCGGCATGTCGGCCGTGGTGAACACGTCCTTGTGCGCGATGGGCACCCCGGCCAGCGGGCCGGGGCTCTCGCCCCCGGCCAGGCGCTCGTCCACCTGGCGGGCCTGAGCCAGCGTCGCCTCGGCGTCGACGTGCAGGAAGGCGTTGACGTGCCCGTCGACCTCGCCGATCCGGTCGAGGTGGGCCTGGGCGACCTCGACGGCGCTGACCTCGCGGGCGGCGATGAGTGCGCCCAGTTCGGCGGCGGTCTTCCGGATCAAACTCATTCTTCCTCCCCGAGGATCCGCGGCACGCGGAACCGGTCGTCCTCCACCGCGGGCGCGCCGGACAGGGCTCCCTCGGGTGTCAGACCCGGCCGTACGGCGTCGGGACGGAAGACGTTGGTCAGCGGCAGCGCGTGCGAGGACGGCGGGATGTCGCCGGCCGCCACCTCCGAGACGCGGGCGACGGCGCCGACGATCTGGTCGAGCTGGGCGGCGAAGTGGTCGAGCTCGTCGTCGGCCAGTGCCAGCCGGGACAGCCGGGCGAGGTGAGCGACCTCATCGCGGGTTATGGCGGACATGAGTCGTCGAACCCGTTTCATGATGGAGATTGGACCCACCCATCCTAGGGCTCGCCGCCGAGCGCGGCCGACCTGGCGGCGCCGCGTCACACGGTCTTAATACGAGCTTTCCCACCCAGGGCGGGGAGCCCGGCGGCCCACGGCGATTCAGTGCGAGGCGAGCCGGGTGTCACCCGCGGAGCCCAGGGCGGCGCCGAGCCGGTCGCTCAGCCAGGTGGTGGCATTGGCGGCGGACATGGGTTTGGCCAGCCACCACCCCTGCCCCGCGTGGCAGCCCATCTCCCGCAGCGACTCCGCGATCTCGGGCGACTCGACGCCCTCGGCGACCGACCTCAGCCCGAGAGACCGGACGAGGTCGATGATCGAGCGGACGATCCGCTCGTCGTCCCCCGGCTCCCCGAGCCGCCGTACGAACGACGCGTCGATCTTGACCTCGGAGACCGGGAGCCGCTGGAGCCGGACCAGGGAGGAGTAGCCGGTGCCGAAGTCGTCCAGCGAGAGCTGGACGCCGAGCCCGGCCAGCGTGCGGATGGCCTCGGCGCTGTAGGCCTGGTCAGTCATCAGGATGCGCTCGGTGACCTCCAGCCGGATGGCCTCCGGCGGCAGGTCCAGCTTCTCCAGCCCCGCCTCAAGCTGCTCGGGCAGGCCCGAGTCGAGCAGGTCGCGGGCCGACACGTTCACCGAGACCGGCACGTCCAGGCCCGCGTGCCACCAGGTCGCCGCCTGCCGCAGCGCCTTCCCGATCACGTGCTGGGTGAGCTCGCGCATGAGGTACGACTGCTCGGCCAGCGGGATGAACTCGGCGGGCGAGATCGGCCCGCGCACCGGGTGCCACCAGCGCAGCAGCGCCTCGACACCCTCGACCCTGCCGTCCTCCAGGCTCACCTTGGGCTGATAGTGGAGCTCCAGCTCGTCGGCGTCGATGGCCCGCCGCAGGTCGCCGAGCAGGCTCAGCCGCTCGGGCGAGTTGCGGTCCTTGCCCGGCAGGTAGAACTCGACGCCGGTGCGGCCCTCCTTGGCGAGGTACATCGCGACGTCGGAGCGCTGCATCAGCAGCTCGAAGTCCGGGGCGTGGTCGGGATAGAGCGCGATGCCGACCGACGCGTCGAGGTCGAACGTCATGCCCTCAAGGCGTACCGGCTCGGTCAGCGCGACCCGCAGCCGCGACGCGACCTCCCTGGCCGCCTGCGCGTCCCTGATGGACGGGAGCAGCACCGCGAACTCGTCCCCGCCGAGACGGGCGACCACGTCGCCCGGCCGTACGCTGTGGGTGAGCCGGTGGGCCACGATCTGCAGCAGCCGGTCGCCGACCGGGTGGCCGAGCGTGTCGTTGACCTCCTTGAAGCGGTCGAGGTCGAGCAGCAGCAGCCCCACCCGCTCGTGCGCGCGCGCCTCGGCCAGCGCCTCCTCCGTGCGTACGATCAGGATCTTGCGGTTCGGGAGGCCGGTGAGCCCGTCGTGCGTCGCCTGGTGGTCGCGGCGGAGCGAGAGCGTCGCGGTCCAGTGGACGGCGGCCAGCGGCGCGACGAACAGCGGGACCAGCGCGGGGGAATGCGCCATCACCACCACGACCAGCGGCGCGAGGCCGAGCAGCGTCCCGTAGACGAGCGCCTGTGGGCCGATCGAGGCCTTCATCACCCGGAGCAGGGGGCGGCGCTCGTGCAGCGCCACCGCCTGGCAGACCAGGACGGCGCGGACCACGAAGTACGCCGCGGCGGCCAGCGCGACGGCGGGGATGTCCATGCCGTCGGGCGTCCACGGCGAGCGCGGCCCCGGGTGCGCGCCGAACGCGGCCAGGGCGCCGGCCGCGGCCGTGCAGGCGAGGGTCACCTGGGCGAGGTTGAACAGCACCCGGTGCCAAGCCCTGCGGTGCACCAGCCCGCTGACCACAACGGCGACCGCCTGCATCAGCGCCGCCGTCGGCAGGCCCTGGTACATGAGCACGGCGAAGGTGAACATCGTGGAGGTCGGCGTGCCCCCGACCAGCGTCGAGGAGCTGAACATGATCGGACGCAACTCGCCGAGGACCACGAGGACGGTCAGCATCCAGAACAACGGGGTGCGCGCGGCCTCGGCCAGCGGGCCGGCGCCCAGCCCGAACTCGGCTATGGCGAGCGCGGAGACGCCGGCGGCGCTGACCACCGTGAGGTACGCCCATAAAGGCGATCCGGGGCGTGGTCCGGTGTCCCGGGTGTCGACGGGCGCACTCAGTTCGCCCAGGTCGGCGGCCGGGAGGAGAACGCGTGGCACCCCGGTGAGCGGCATGAGACCGCGTGAAAGCGTCATAGGTAAGAAACCCCCCAAGAGGTCACTATCGGAGGGTACGGCCTGTGGGCCACTTCGCGAAACCGGTTGGGCACACTGAGTCACCATGATTTCCGGAGAAATCACGGCACGGCCGGACTCGTGGTGAAAGTTTCAAGTGATCCACGCGCCCATTCCCCCGCCCGCCTGCGCCTATTAGGTTGATCGTCCAGCCGAACCCACATCGGCCCTTCTTGGACCCCCGTCCCGGTCCCTACGATCCGAGGGAACTGTGGGAGCGCTCCCACATTACCGGACGGAGTAATTCCATGTCTCGCAGAAGGCCCTTGACGGCGGCCATTCTCGCCGCGGCCACCACGGTCGCCGTGGGAGCGGCCGTTGTGACCTCCACCGCGGCCCAGGCCGCCGACTCCGTTTTCTACGTGGATCCGACGACCAGCGCCGCCAAGTGGGTCGCCGCCAACCCCAATGACAGCAAGACCGCGGTCATCCGGGACCGCATCGCCGCCGTCCCGCAGGGCCGCTGGTTCGCCAGCTACAACCCCTCCACGGTGCGCAGCCAGGTCGACGCCTACGTGGGCGCGGCCGCGGCGGCCGGCAAGATCCCGATCATGGTGGTTTACGAGATGCCGAACCGCGACTGCGGCGGCGCGAGCGCGGGTGGCGCTCCCGACCACGCGTCGTACCGGGCCTGGATCGACCAGGTCGCCGCGGGCCTCGGTGGGCGTCCGGCCTACATCATCCTGGAGCCCGACGCCCTGTCGATCATGCCGAACTGCATGAACTCCTCCCAGCAGGCCGAGGTCCAGGCCTCCATGGCGTACGCCGGGAAGAAGTTCAAGGCCACCTCCTCGCAGGTCAAGGTCTACTTCGACGCGGGCAACGAGGCCTGGGTGGGCGCCTCCGACATGGCCAACCGCCTGAGGGGTGCCGACATCGCCAACAGCGCGGACGGCATCTCGCTCAACGTCTCCAACTACCGGTACACCTCCGCCACGGTCTCCTACGCCAAGAACGTCATCGGGGCCACCGGCCTGTCTTGGCTGAAGGCCGTGATCGACACCAGCCGCAACGGCAACGGCCCGGTCGGCAGCGAGTGGTGTGACCCGGCCGGCCGCGCCACCGGCACCTGGAGCACCACCAACACCGGCGACTCGGCGATCGCCGCGTACCTGTGGGTCAAGCCTCCGGGCGAGTCCGACGGCTGCATCGCCCCGGCGGGTCAGTTCGTCCCGCAGCGGGCGTACGACCTGGCGATCGCCGCCCCGTACACCCCGCCGCAGTCCCCGTCGGCCTCGCCGTCGCAGAGCCCGACGCGGTCTCCGTCTCAGTCGCCCTCCGCCTCGCCGTCCGCCTCTCCGTCCCAGTCGCCCTCCGCGTCGCCTTCAACGTCTCCGACCTTCGGCGGCAAGGGCTGCACGGCGGTCTACAAGGTCGTCAGCACGTGGGGAGGCGGATTCCAGGGTGAGGTCGCCGTGACCAACGCGGGCTCCTCGGCGATCAGCAGCTGGACGGTCAAGTGGAACATGCCCAGCGGGCAGTCCATCACCCAGTCGTGGAACGCCAACCTGACCGGCACCACCAGCATCACGGCCTCGAACCTGAACTGGAACGGGAACCTCGCCCCGGGTGCCAGCACCACGTTCGGCTTCCTCGGCAACTCCAGCGGAACCCCCTCCACTCCCAACCCGCTGAGCTGCACCGCTTCCTGATCTTCGCGTGATACCAGGCGTGCCGTACGGTCCTCCCCAGCCGTACGGCACGCCTTCGCTTTACCCACCGGCACTCACATTGGGTGATCGATCGACAGCGAAGCGTTTAGGATGTCTTGCAACTACCGCCACTACTCCCCCAGTAGGTGCTCATGGGTGACGACGCCCTGTGCGAAGAGCAGGCAAGCCGGCGCGACGCGATCGACGGCAAAGTGGTCGAGCTGCGCCCCTTCAGGCGGCGAGGGAGTGACCCGGTCCGGCTGCAGATCGGAGAGCGTCCCTGGCGGCCTACTTCCGACACCCGTGTGGTCGAGATCTACGAGGAATGCGACCCGCCCACCGCGGGACTGATCGAACAGGACGGCAGGCTCTACGTTTTCGACTGCATCGACGGTCGCGGGTCGAAAGTCAGCTTCTGGGCCTACACCCAGGTCGACGCGATCGAGGTGAGCCGCCTCCAGAACGCCGCGGGTGACGACCTCATCCGCCTGCTGGACGGACTCTTCGCCGACAGGCCCTCCATGGCCGCCCTCGCCTTCGACAACCTCATCGAGTCAAGCGCCCCCATCAACTCCTGATCGAAGACGACCCCACAGGCGAGCAGATGAATGACGACCTCAGCGATGAGGACTGGGTCACACAGTATGGAACGATCCACAAGCCGATCGAAGGTACGCCGTTCAAACGGTGTCCCTCGGCTCATGAAGTCCCACGCGAGCTTTCCCTCCTCAGGGGCAAGAAGACGCCAGACGAAGCAGCGACGGCGGTGAACCATCGACGCGCTCAAGGAGCGATCCCGGGAGAGGGCGTACGCTATGCGCTGGTCGGCAAGCTGCGAGCTGCCGGGTTTCGGGTATGGGCCAGTCCAACGAGACGTATACCGGGGCATGTCTCCGTAGCGCTGGTAGACGACGACCGGCTGTGGACCAATGATGAGAGGGACAGGTTCGACGCCTGCTTCGAGTCGACAAACTGGAAGGAAGGCATCCTGTGAGCGACCTGATCAAGCTGGGTATCGGAGAGCGCCCTTGGCTGCCTACCCTCGACTCGACGATGATCGAGGTCTTCGACCGTCTCAACATGCCTACCGCCGGCCTGATCAGGCAGAACCACAAGCTCTTCGTGTTCGACTGCCTCGAAGGCCACGCCATGGAAGGCAACGTGTGGGTGTATGCCCACGTCGACGCAGCCGAGGCGCAGAAAATTCAGGAAGCCCAGGGTGAGGACTTCACTCGTCTGCTCGATCAAGCCTTCACCGACAAGCAGATCATGGCGGCTCTCGCCATCAACGCGCGACTTCGGTCGGGCGCTCCCGTCGAAGGTGAGACGATCCGGCACCTGGGGCTGCTGAAAGCGGTATTCGATCAACTCTCGATGGGCCTCGACATCGCGAGCGAGACCAAGAACGCGATGGCGCAGTTGGTCGACTGCTGACGACGGCTCCCTCGGGCAGCCGCCCGGACGACAGCGCGCCCCGATCCACATAGGACGGGGCGCGCCGTTTTGCTGCTCTGCGGACACCGGCTCAGGAGGCACCTGGACCGCACAAAGTAAGATCGCATCTACGTTAGATCGGTTCTACGTATATCCGGGACCTAGTCGGCAGCCACCTCTCGGTGATTGAGGCGATGCAATCCTGTGGGCGTGGCCGTCTCCCGGTCGGGTGTCGACGACAACCTGCCGCTCGCCGCGCATTGGGGCCCCGAAGAGCTGCTGGCCGCCTGGCCATGACGGCCCAGGGCCGTCTCGGCAGCCGTACGCCTCGTGTCGTGCTGGTCTGATTCGCGGCGGCTCCGGGCGCGGGCACTGGCGACTCCGAATACGGGCGCTGGGCGTTCCTCGGGGTTACTCCTCGGGGTTACTCCTCGGGGGTGACGGCGGCGGCGCGGGCGGCGTCCGGGCCCTCACGGAGGAGCGTGTGGAAGCCCTCCTCGTTGAGGATGGGCACGCCGGCCTTGACCGCCTTGTCGTACTTCGAGCCGGGGTTGTCCCCCACCACCAGGAAGCTGGTCTTCTTTGACACCGACGAGGTGACCTTGCCCCCCTGGCCGGCGATGGCCTCGCTCGCCTCGTCGCGGCTGAAGTCCGCGAGCGTGCCGGTGACGACGAACGTCAGCCCCTCAAGGGGGCGCGGCCCCTCGTCGGCCGCCGACTCGTCCGCCATCCGGACTCCGGCGGCCCGCCATCTGTCGATGATCTCCCGATGCCAGTCGACCTCGAACCATTCCTTGATCGTGGCGGCGACCCTTGGGCCGATGCCCTCCACCGCCGCGAGCTCCTCCTCCGACGCCTTGGCGATGGCGTCGATCGAACGGAACTCGTCCGCCAGGGCGCGGGCCGTCGGCGGCCCGATGTGCCGGATCGTCAGCGCCACGAGCACCCGCCACAACGGCTGGTCCTTCTTCTCCTCCAGTTGCTGGAGGATCAGCTCCGCGTGCTTGCTGGGCTCGCCGGACATGTTGGCGAAGAACGAGACCACCTTCGGCTCGCCGGTCTCCGGATCGGTCTTCGGCAGGCCCGTGTCGGCGTCGCGGACTACGGACCTGATCGGCAGCAGCTTGTCGATCGTCAGGTCGAACAGGTCGGCCTCGGTGCGGACCGGCGGCTCCTGCGGCGGCAGCGGCTGGGTCAGCGCGGTCGCGGCCACATAGCCCAGCCCGTCGATGTCGAACGCGTTGCGCCCGGCCGCGAAGAAGATCCGCTCACGGAGCTGCGCGGGGCACGAGCGGGCGTTCGGGCAGCGCAGATCGGCGTCGCCCTCCCGCTCGTAGGCCAGCTCGGTGCCGCACTCCGGGCAGTGCGTGGGCATGACGAACTCCCGCTCGTCGCCCTGCCGCAGGTCCACGACCGGCCCGACGATCTCGGGGATGACGTCTCCCGCCTTGCGCAGCACGACCATGTCGCCGATCAGCACCCCCTTGCGCTTGACTTCCGACGCGTTGTGCAGCGTGGCCCGCTCCACGGTGGACCCGGAAACCACGACGGGCTTCATCACGCCGAACGGTGTGACCCGGCCGGTCCGGCCTACTCCCACCTGGATGTCGAGCAGCCGGGTGTTGACCTCCTGCGGGGGGTACTTGTACGCGATCGCCCAGCGCGGGGCCCGGCTCGTGGAGCCGAGCTGCCGCTGAATGGGGACCCGGTCGACCTTCACGACCACACCGTCGATCTCGTACTCCGGATCGTGGCGGTGGTCGTTGTAGTACTCGACGAACTCGCGCACTTCGTCGAGCGTCTCCACGACCTTGTAGCGGTCACTCACCGGCAGCCCGAAGGACGCGAGCCGCTCGTACATCTCCGACTGGGTGGCGGGCGGTGTGGTTCCCTCCCATTTGCCGACCCCGTGGACGATCATCCGGAGCGGGCGCTGCGCGGTGATGCGCGGGTCCTTCATCCGCAGCGAACCGGCGGCCGAGTTGCGGGGATTCGCGAACGGCGCCTTGCCGGCGTCCATGAGCTGCTCGTTCAGCTGCTCGAAGCCCTTCACCGGCAGGAAGACCTCGCCACGCACCTCGACCAGGTCCGGCACGTCGTCTCCGGTGAGCCGCTGCGGCACGTCGCGCAGGGTCCGGACGTTGGGCGTGACGTCCTCACCCGTACGACCATTGCCACGGGTGGCCCCCCGCACCAGGCGGCCCTTCTCGTAGACGAGCGCGACGGCAAGCCCGTCGATCTTCAGCTCGCACAGATAGGGCCCGGGATCGGCCTCGATGAGCCGCTGCGCACGCGCCTGCCAGGCGGCCAGGTCTTCCTGGCTGAACGCGTTGTCGAGGCTCTCCATGCGCTGTAGGTGCGTGACCTCGGGGAAGTCCGAGGAGATGGGCGCGCCGACCCGCTGGGTGGGCGAGTCGGGCGTTCTCAGGTCGGGATGCCGCTCCTCCAGCGCGCGGATCTCCCGCATCCAGCCGTCGTACTCGGCGTCGCTCACCGTGGGCGAGTCGAGCACGTAGTAGCGCCAGTTGGCCTCATCAAGCAGCTCCGCGAGCTCGGCGTGCCGCTCCCGCGCCTCGCTCGGCGCGCTCTGCGCATTCGCCGCGCTCTCCGCGCTCTGCTCCTGCCCGCTCTCGGCGAGCTCGTCCGTCATATCCCCGAACTCGTCCACGATGTCGTCGAGCCCGTCCGCCCTGTCGGTCACGTCGCCCGTCTCCCCTCGTCAACGACCCAGGCCAACCGTATCCCCGGCGGCCGACAGAACGCGAAGGACGGGGGCGGGAGCCGCGCCGAGGACGAGGAACGGCTCCCGCCGGACCACTCCGCGAGGGGACCGCTCCAGACCGCGCGGCCCCTCGTTTTCAGGAGCGATCGAGAATTACGGTAGACCGCTTGCAGCCCACTTTCATTCCTTTTTGTCCGGGTCAACTCGGGCCGGTCAGGGTGGATGGAGGGGGACCGGCCCGAGAGCTCAGCCGCCCTGGGTCCAGACCCGTTCCCAGCGCGAGCAACGGCCGGTGACGCGGGTCGCGGTGCCCCGGCAGACCCTGGCCTTGGCGAGCAGCATGTATCCCGCGTTCACCCTGAAAGAGCGCGGAGTGGACTGCGAGCAGTTGCGGAAGGTCGCGGTGCGGTACCTGCCGTGGTCGGTCAGCCACTTGATCGTCACCCACGAGCAGGTCCTGGCGCCGCCCGCGTCGTAGAGGTCGCCGGCGACACGCAGGCCGGACGAGGTCGACCGGACCGATCCGCTCGCCCAGCCCTTGTAGTCGGAGGACGCCGTCGGCCCCCACTTCCAGGTCTCCGCAGCGGTGGAAGCGGCCGTGGCCGACATGGCCGACGTGGCAGCCGAGGCCGAGGCCGGAGCGGCGGCGAGCCCCACGGACAGGGCGGCGGACAGGCCGGTGGCGGCGAGAGGGAGCAGAAGGCGCGCGGCGCTTCGCATGGGTCTTTCTCCTGACGGGTGAACTTCCAGCACGTCAAGAGATAGGCCCCGAGGCTTGTGAATCACTTGGGAACGGGCTGGGAGATCGCTTGGATCACCCTGGCGCCCCCACTCGCCCCTCTTACTCGCCGGGGTCCTCGCGCAGAACCCGGGCCGCCTCCCGGCACCGGGCCAGCGCCGCCCTGGCGTACGCGGGCGAGGCTCCGGCGAGGCCACAGGCGGGGGTGAGCACGACCTGCTCGGCGAGCCGGGCGGGCGGGAAGCCGAGGCGCCGCCACAGCTCCACCGCCGGCCGGGCCACCACGCCGACGTCCGCCAGCCGGGTGTCCGTGCCGGGCACCACGCCGAGCAGCAGCGCGAGGCCCTTCTCGATCGTCTCGCCCAGTTCGTCCTCGTCCCTGCGCCGCAGCAGCCCCGCGTCCACCGAGACGGCGCGCGCGCCCGCCGTACGGATCACCTCGTACGGCACGCCCGGCGCGCAGCAGTGGACGACCGGGAACGCGGGCGCGAGCGCGGACAGCACGGTCCGCAGCCGCTCGGCCGCGACGGGCGACTCGACGGCGGCCAGCCGCCCGAAGCCGGACGCGGTCGGCACCGTGCCCGCCAGCACGCCGGGCAGCCCCGGCTCGTCGATCTGGACGACGAGGTCCGCACCCGGGACCCGCCGCCGGACCTCCGCCACGTGCTGCGCCAGTCCCTCGGCCAGCGACTCGGTCAGGTCGCGTACGGCTCCGGCGTCGGCGAGCACCTTGTCGCCGTACCTGAGCTCGATCGCCCCGGCGAGCGTCCACGGGCCACACGCCTGGATCTTGAACGGCCCCCGGTAGCCCTGGGCCACCTCCTCCAGGCCGTCGAGGTCGCGGGTGAGATGGTCCCTGGCCCGCTTGAAATCCCGGCCCGGCCGGTCGGAGAGCCGCCAGCCGGACGGCTGCACCTCGACGGGCAGCTCGACCAGCAGCGACGCCGTACGGCCGATCATGTCCGCGCCGACTCCCCGGGCGGGCAACTCGGGCAGATACGGCATGGGCAGCTCGCCGAACGCGGTGCGCAACGCCTCAAGATGGTCCTCGCCCGGGTAGGACCCCACCCCGGTGGCCGAGGCCTCGCTCCACGGATACTCGCTCACGGTCACTAGCTTAGGGAGTATGAAACTCACCAAACTCGGTCACGCGTGCTGGCGGCTGGAGAAGGACGGGCGGACGCTCGTCATCGACCCCGGCACATTCAGCGGCCCGGGGCTTCTCGACGGCGCGGACGCGGTGCTGATCACCCACGAGCACTTCGACCACGTGGACGCCGGCCTGCTCGGGAACGCGAGCCCCGACCTGGAGGTCTTCACCTGCCGGGCCGTCGCCGACCAGCTCGGCGACATCCCGGCGAAGGTCCAGGTCGTCACCCATGGCGACGGCTTCGACACGGCGGGCTTCCACGTCAGCGCGATCGGCGAGTGGCACGCGCTCAACCTGCCCGACGTCCCGCCGGTGCAGAACATCGGCTTCTTCGTGGACGACGAGGTGTTCTACCCCGGCGACGCCCTCACGCCGCCGGGACGCGAGGTCCCGACGCTGCTCGTGCCGACCAGCGCGCCGTGGCTCAAGGCCGCCGAGATGCTGCTCTACCTGCGGTACGTCCGTCCCGCGCGGGCGTACTCGACCCATGACGGCATCGTCAACGACATCGGCGCGACGCTGATCGACAACTGGCTCGGCATGGAGGCCGGACGGCAGAAGGCCGACTTCCGCCGCATCCCGGTCGGCGAGAGCGTGGAGGTCTGACCTCAGACGGCCGAGGCGATCGTGGCGGAGCCGAGGACGGCGTCCCCGTCGTAGAGGACGGCCCCCTGGCCCGCCGCGACGCCGGTGGCCGGACGGTCCAGCTCGATGTGCAGCTCGCCGCCGGACAGCTGGGCGCGGCAGTCGTACACCTCGCCGTGCGCGCGTAGCTGCACCCGGCACGTGATCGGCTCGTACGGCTCCGGCAGCGGCCCGTTCCACACCGGACGCTCGCCCACGACGGCGCGCACCTCCAGCGAGGCGCGCGGCCCGACGGTGACCGTGTTGGACACCGGCTCGATCGACAGCACGTAGCGCGGCCTGCCGTCGGCGGCGGGCCGGTCGACGCGCAGGCCCTTGCGCTGCCCGATCGTGAAGCCGTACGCCCCCTGGTGGCTGCCGACCACCTGGCCGGTGAGCGCGTCGACGATCGGCCCCTCGGCCGCGCCGAGCCGCTCGGCGAGGAACGCCCGGGTGTCGCCGTCGGCGATGAAGCAGATGTCGTGGCTGTCCGGCTTGTCGGCCACGGTCAGCCCGCGCCGCGCGGCCTCCTCGCGCACCTCGGCCTTGGTCGACCCGCCCAGCGGGAAGATCGCGTGCGCGAGCTGCTCACGGGTGAGCACGCCCAGCACGTACGACTGGTCCTTGGCGTCGTCGACGCTGCGCCGCAGCACGCCGTCCTCAAGCCGCGCGTGGTGGCCGGTGGCGACGGCGTCGAAGCCGAGCGCGAGCGCCCGGTCGAGCACCGCCTCGAACTTGATCTTCTCGTTGCAGCGCAGGCAGGGATTGGGGGTGCGCCCTGCGGCGTACTCCCCGACGAAGTCCTCGACCACGTCGCGGTGGAACCGTTCGGCCATGTCCCACACGTAGAAGGGGATGCCGATGACGTCGGCGGCGCGGCGCGCGTCGCGGGCGTCCTCAAGGGTGCAGCAGCCGCGCGCGCCGGTGCGGTAGGACTGCGGGTTGGACGACAGCGCCAGGTGGACGCCGGTCACGTCGTGCCCCGCCTCGGCGATCCGGGCGGCGGCCACCGCGGAGTCGACCCCGCCGGACATGGCGGCGAGGACGCGGAGCCTTCCCGTGGGCTTTCCGGTGGGCTTTGCTGTGGGAGCCATAACAGTTCGAGGTTACCGCCCCGATGCCGGCACGGGCGCGCGCCCGCGTTGGCATCGGGGCGGGCGGGCTGGGAGGATGCGGGGTCATGCGACTGTTCGGGCGCGAGAGCGAGTCCGCCGACCCCGCCGAGGCCATCGCCGCGTTCTGGGCCTGGTGGGACCAGGCCCGTCCGGGGATCGACGCGCACGTCGAGGCGGAGGATCCCGAGGCCCTGGCCGAGACCATCGGCCCGGCCGTGGCCGCGCTGCACCCGTCCCTCGTCTGGGAGGTCGTGCCCGGGCGCTTCGCCGTGCACGCCCTGGTAGTCAGCGCGTCGGGCGATCCGGAACTGCGGCCGTTCGCCCACCGCTGGGCCCTGGCCGCGCCGCCGGTCGACGCGATGTGGGAGTTCCACCCCTCTCGGCAGGCGAACCCGCAGGCCGAGAACGTCACGATCGACGTCGGCGGGCGGGAGTTCGGGCTCGACCGGCTGGTGGTGGCGCTGCGCGTGCCGCCCGGCACGCCGCGCGTGGACGTCACCGCCTTTCACCCCATATTTCCGGATATCGATGACGACGCCCGGATGGAGGCGGCCCTCACCGCCCTCGACTGGCTGCTGGGCGAGGACGAGGTGGCCCGCTGGGTCGGCGAGATCCGGGCCGCCGAGTTCGAGCCGATCGACGCCCTCCCGGCGATCCACCTGCCCTCGGTCGTCGCCGACGTGGCGGAGGGGTTCAAGGAGGAGCAGTGGGCGCTGCTGGAGGGCCACACGGCCACCGGCGCCCGCCTCACCGCCGCGGCCCGCTATCCCCTGCGCCCGGTCGACTTCCCGCTGTTCGACCAGCACATCGCCGTCACGCTGCCGTACGAGCACGCGGACGCGGACGGGCAGCCCGCCGGGGCCTCCCTGGACGCGCTGCGCGAGTTCGAGGAGCGGCTGACCGGACGGCTGGCCGCGCACGGCTCGGCCGTGCTGGCGGCCCACCTGAGCGCCGACCGCACCCGGACGCTGCATCTCTACGCCGACCCCTCCGGGGACGTGCCGCCGGTGATCGAGGAGGTCGCGGCCGGCTGGAAGGAGGGACCCGCCCGGATCGAGACGGCCGAGGATCCCTCCTGGAGCGCGGTCGCCCCCTTCCTGACCTGAACCGGCTTCCTGCCCCGAACCAGAAATTCAGCGCGTTTCATGACATACGGGATGGGCACGCCGCGATAGACGCGACGCGCGGGCGGGCGCCCGCGTTCCACCCGTTCCCGCAGCCTGCGGGGCCGATCCGATGGGATTGGGGTCGGACATGGCTCACCGCGCACTGGACCGGATGATGGACGCGATCGAGGGCGAAGGCCGCCTCGACCGGCCGGGCCATCGGCTCGAACAGGGTCTCGCGTTCACGGAGAACCTCCTCGGGGTCACCAGGGGCCGCGCCCGCGGCCTCCTGCACGGCGTATGGCTGGGACACCCCCTTCATCCGCTGCTCACCGACGTCCCGATCGGCTCGTGGACGACGGCGCTGGTCCTGGACGTCACCGGGCGCAGGCGGGCCGCGCGGACGGCCGTGGGAGTCGGCCTCGCCGGAGCGCTGGCCGCGGCCGTGACCGGCCTGCACGACTGGCAGCACACCCACGACAACGCCCGGCGGGTCGGACTGGTCCACGGCACGCTCAACGCGCTCGCCCTCGGCCTGTACGGCTGGTCGTGGTGGCAGCGGGGCCGGGGCCGCCATCTGCGCGGGCGGCTCGCCGCCCTGCTCGGCTATCCCGTGATCATGGTCAGCGGCTACCTCGGCGGCGCGCTCACCTACAACCACCGGATCGGGGTCGACCAGACGGACCGGCGGCTCGAACCACGCCGTTTCACCCGGGTGCTGGCCGAGCGCGACCTGGCCGACGGCAGGCCGCACCGGGCGCTGGCGGGAGGTGTGGAGGTCGTCCTGGTCCGCTCGGACGGCCGCGTCCACGCCCTGGAGGACGCCTGCCCGCACCTGGGCGGCCCGCTGTCCCAGGGCTGGCTCCGCGACGGCTCCATCACCTGTCCCTGGCACGGCTCGGCGTTCGAGCTGCACAGCGGAGAGAGCCTGAACGGCCCGGCCGTCACGCCCGCGCCCTGCTTCCAGACCCGCGTACGCGACGGGTGGGTCGAAGTGCGCCGGGCGCCCAGGGTGGTCACCGCGCCGCCCGGAAGCACCCTCGTCCACCAGCAGGAGGTGCGGCCATGAGAAGGCGGCCCGAGGTGCTCACCGAGGTGCGGGAGGCGCCGGAGCGCGAGAAGGCGACGCGGGTGCTCGTGGAGCACCACGAGGTGCTGCGCGGGCTCATGCGGCGCCTGCTGGCGACGCCGCGCTCCCAGCCAGGACGGCGGCGCGCGCTCGCCGACGAGCTGTTCGACGAGCTGCGGATGCACGAGGTGATCGAGGAGGAGATCTTCTATCCCGCGATGCGGGACGTCACCCCGGGCATCGCGGCCGCCTGGTCCGAGCACCGCCAGCTCAGCGACCAGCTCGCGGCGCTGGTCCGGGCCGACCCGCGCACCGGGCGGTTCGACCGGGAGCTGGGGGTGATGCACGACGCGCTGGAGTCACACGCCCACCTGGACGAGGAACGGGAGATGTTCCCCGAGATCGAGCGCTTCGCCGACGAGGACCTGCTGGTCGAGCTGGGTGACCGGCTCCGGGACCGGCTGGAGCGGTTGCGCTCGTCACGGCGCACGCGGATGGTCCTCCGCCTGCAACGGGCGCTGCTGCGCCGGACCGCCCGATAGCGGCGTACGGCGGAGGTGTACGGCGATGGCGCGCTACGACAGGCCGGCGCGGCGGGCGCGCTCCACGACCTGTCCGATGACCTCGGTGACCCGGTCGACGTCCTCCTCGGTGGACGTGTGACCGAGCGAGAAGCGCAGCGAGCCACGGGCGCGCACGCCGTCCTGACCCATCGCCAGCAGCACGTGGGACGGCTGGGCCACCCCGGCCGAGCAGGCCGAGCCGGTGGAGCACTCCACGCCCTTGGCGTCGAGCAGCATGAGCAGGGCGTCGCCCTCGCAGCCGGGGAACGAGAAGTGGGCGTTGGCCGGCAGCCGGTCCGCCGGGTCGCCGTTCAGCACGACGTCGGGGACGGCCCGCCGTACGCGCTCGACGAGGTCGTCGCGGAGCGCCGACAGGCGCTCCGCGGTCGCGGGCTGCCGCGCGACGGCGGTCTCGACGGCCGCGGCGAACCCGGCGATGGCGGGGGCGTCGAGCGTGCCGGAGCGGATGTCGCGTTCCTGCCCGCCGCCGTGCAGGACGGGGACGGGATCGACGCCGCGCGCCAGCAGCAGCGCCCCCACGCCCACCGGCCCGCCGACCTTGTGGCCGGAGACGGTCATGGCGTCCACGCCCGAGTCGGCGAACGAGACCGGAAGCTGGCCGACCGCCTGCACCGCGTCGGTGTGGAACGGGATGCCGTGCTCGTGCGCGATGGCGGCCAGCACGCGCACCGGCTGAACGGTTCCCACCTCGTTGTTGGCCCACATCACGCTCACCAGCGCGACGTCGTCCGGGTCGCGGGCGATGGCCTCGCGCAGCGTCTCGGGGTGGACCCGGCCCTGTTCGTCGACCGGGAGTAACTCGACCCGGGCGTCATGGTTGTCGCCCAGCCAGTGGGCAGGGTCGAGGGCGGCGTGGTGCTCGATCGCGCTGACCAGGATCCTCGGCCGCTTCCTCGCCCAGAACAGGCCCTTGATGGCGAGGTTGTCGGCCTCGGTGCCGCCGGCCGTGAACACGACCTCGCTGGGCCGGGCGCCGAGCGCGCCGGCGATCGTCTCGCGCGACTCCTCGACGACCCGACGGGCGCGGCGGCCCGCCGCGTGCAGGGAGGAGGGATTGCCCACCTGGCCGAGCTGGGCCGTCATCGCCTCGATCGCCTCGGGCCGCATCGGGGTGGTCGAGGCATGGTCCAAGTACGCAGATCCCATGACCCCTCCCCTGAACGCCTTTTCGTGCGCACCAAGCGTAGCCGGGGAGAAGGGGAACACCGGAACGGTGTCGCAAGTTAACCGTCCAGACGGTACAGTAGGCGGCATGAGGAGGGTGGCATGAGGCGAGACGAGTTGCTCGACGCGGCCGAGGCCCTGCTGCAGGACCAGGGCGCCCAGGCCCTGACCCTGGCGGCGGTGGCCGAGCGCGCCGGCGTCAGCAAGGGCGGCCTCCTCTACCACTTCGCCAGCAAGGAGGCGCTCGTCAAAGGGATGATCGAGCGCCTGATCGCCGACTTCGACGCGCTGATCGAGGCCCAGGGGGAGAGCACCTACACGCGGTCCTACCTCGCCGCGACGTTCGAGGCGGTGGAGACCGGCCGGCTCCGGCGCTGGGCGGTGGTCACGGGCGCCGCCGGCGATCCCGCGCTGCTCGCGCCGCTGCGCGAGGCGATGGCCCACTGGATGCGGCAGGGCCTGGACGACGAGCCCGACCCGCCGGCGTCCCAGATCGTACGGCTGGCCTGCGAGGGCGTCTGGGAGGTCGCCACCCACTGTGCGGCGATCATCGACTTCGCCGCCGTCCGCGCCAGGCTGCTCGCCCTGTTATAGGGCCCTTCTCAGCAGGCGCCGTCGCGGCGCTCTGGGCATCTTGTCTGCGCAACTCGCCCGCGTAACCCGTGCGCGCCCGCGCGGAATCTATGACGCGCCGCACCGGCGCGGACCGTGCCCACTACACCGAGCCGCACGCGCGACTGGTGGTCGCCCTTCCTTCCGGCTGATGCCGTGAAAGGGCGACCTGCTGCTGTGTGCCCACTTCTCCGGGTTCGGAAACCCACTTGACACACATGGAAAGGAAGCTGTGATGACCCGCGCTTTGAGGAAGGCCCGTCACGGGGCAGTCCTCACCTTCGTCCTGGCCGGCCTGATGTGCGGAACGTTCACCGTGCGCCTCCCCGCGCTGGCCGACCGGCTCCGCCTGCCGGAGTCGTCGGTCGGCCTCGCCCTGCTCGGCTGGGGAGTCGGCGCGCTGCTGACGATGCAGATCATGCGCGTCGTGCTGGGCAGAGCCGGGAGCCGCGGCGTCCTGCGCGCGGCCGTTCCCCTGTGCGCGGCATCACTGGTCCTCGTCGCGCTCGCGCCGACCTTCCCCGCCCTGGTCGCCGCCACCGCGCTGTTCGGCATGGCGTTCGGCGCGGTCGACGTCGGCATGAACGCGCAGGGCTCCCTGGTCGAGCGCGCGTACGGCCGGCCGATCATGATCGGCATGCACGCGGGCTGGTGCGTCGGCGCGATCTCGGCGGGCCTGCTGGGCACGGCCGCCATCGCGCTGGGCCTGTCCCTCACCACCCACATCCTCCTGGTGGCCCTGATCTCGGCGCCCGCCGCGCTGGCTCTCAGCCGCACCCACCTGCCCGACCGCGCGCCGGAGACCGGCGCCGCACGGGAGAGCGGCCGGGCCCGGCGGAGGCTGCCGGGGGTCGTCTACCTGCTCGGTGCGATCACCTTCGCCGCTTTCATGGTCGAGGGCGTCGTGGCCGACTGGAACGGGCTCTACCTGCTCGGCACGCTGCACGCCTCCGAGGCGGTCGCCGCGCTCGGCTACCCGGTGTTCGAGGCCGGCATGCTGGTCGCGCGGCTCGGCGGCGACCGGCTGCGTGGACGCCTCGGCGCCCGCGCGCTGATCGCCCTCTCCGGCGGGGCCACTGCCCTGGCGTTCCTCGCCGTCATCGCCGCGCCGGTGACGGCGGCGGCCGTGGCCGGGCTGTTCTTCGTCGGGCTCGCGGTGGCGACGATCTCACCGATGGCGCTGTCGCTCGCGGGCACCGCGACGGCCGAGCCGGGCCCCGCGATCGCGCAGGTGAGCGCCATGGGCTACGCGGGACTGCTGCTCGGGCCGGTCGTGATCGGCTTCCTGTCCGCCTCGGCGTCGCTGCGGCTGGCCATGGGCGTGGCCGTCGTCCTCGGCGTCGTCATCGCCGCTGCGGGACGGCTGCTGCCTACGTCCCGTACGGAGATCGTCCCGCTGCGGGCGTCCGCCCGGGACGGCGGCGAGGAGCCTCACCTGCCGCTGGCCGCCTGACACCCGCGCCTAGGCCCGCCCGGGAACCGGCCGGGGACGGCGGTCACCCCCGGCCGGCCTTGGCGGTCTCCTCGGCGAGGGAGACGAGCCGGTCCACGGTCTCGGGCAGCGCGCCGCCCAGGATCTTCTTCATGATGGGGGTCAGCACGAGCGCGGTCGGTCCCTTCACGACGACCTTGAAGGTCACCTCGCGCGTGCCGTCGCCGCGGTCCTCGATGGTGTGCTCCCAGTCCATGAAGGTGCCCCCGGGCAGGAAGAACCGGTCGGTGTACCTGCGCATGGGGTCGCACTCGATGATCTCGAAGCGGACGGCCGACTGGCCCTTCAGCTTGACGTGACCGGTGGCGCCGAGGGCGAACGGCCCCTCGTCGAGGCGGATCCAGTCCAGCCCGTCGTCCCAGCGGACGCGCGCGGGAACGTCCTCCCAGAGGGGCCAGATGTGCTCCGGCTCGGCCGTGGTCTGCCGCGTGACCGTGATGAGGTGCGTGGTGCGCAGTTTTCCGAGCGCGGCCACCGTCGCGGCGATAACCGCCGTGCCGGCCGAACCACGTATGAGCATCTTGATCGCGCTTGCCATCCGAACCATCCCCTCGAATCTGGCCGTCTGTCTGTATCATACGTATGTATAAGACAAATTGCCAGGGATCGCGGTGATTTCGAGCGAGATCGCCCCACTACCCTCATACAACCTCATGAACGCCGGAAGCGGCGCCGCGTCAGCCGCGCGGCGCCGCTTCCGGTCCAGGTGCTACTTGCGCTTCTCGATCTCTTCGGTGAGCTGCGGGACGATCTGGAACAGATCGCCCACCACGCCGTAGTCGGCGACTTCGAAGAGCGGCGCCTCGGCGTCCTTGTTGATCACCACGATCGTCTTCGAGGTCTGCATGCCGGCCCGGTGCTGGATCGCGCCGGAGATGCCGGCCGCGATGTAGAGCTGCGGCGACACCGTCTTGCCGGTCTGCCCGACCTGGAACTGGTGCGGGTACCACCCGGCGTCGGTCGCGGCGCGCGAGGCGCCGACCGCCGCGCCGAGGGAGTCGGCGAGCTTCTCGATGATCGCGAAGTTCTCGCCCGAGCCCACGCCCCGGCCGCCGGAGACCACGATCGCGGCCTCGGTCAGCTCGGGCCGGCCGCCCTTCTCCTGCACGACCCGCTCCACGATCCGCGCGGCGCGGGCGGCGTCCGACAGGGCGACCTCCACCTTCTCCTCGGCGCCGGCCCCGGCCGCCGCGACGGGAGCGGTGCTGTTCGGCCGGACGGTGATGATCGGAATGCCCCTGGTCACCCGGCTGTGGACGTTGACGCCGCCGCCGAAGATCGACTGCTCGGCGACGAAGCCCTCGCCGACGCCCACGGCGTCGGCGATCACACCGGAGTCCGTCTTGATCGCGAGCCGGCCCGCGACCTCCTTGCCCTCACCGGTGGCCGCGAGGAAGACCGCGGCCGGGGAGCGCTCGGCCACCAGGTGCGCGAGCACCTCGGCCTTGGGCGCCGCCACGTAGTCGCCGATCTCGTCGGCCGCCGCCACGTAGATCTTCTCCGCGCCGTACTCGGCGAGCCTGGCCTTCGCGCTGTCCGAGTAGCCGGGGCCGGCCCACACCGCGGCCGGTGCGCCCAGCGACCGGGCCAGGGTCAGCAGCTCGAAGGTGACCTTCTTGACGTCTCCGTCGACGTGGTCGACGAGAACCAGGATCTCACTCATCTCGCAGCCCCTCAGATGAACTTCTTCGACGCGAGGAACTCGGCGGCCCTGGCGCCGCCGTCACCCTCGTCCTTGATCACGGTGCCCGCGGCCCGGGGTGGGGCGGCGGCGAAGTCGACGACCTCGCTCCAGGAGTTGGCGAGGCCCACCTGGTCGGCCGCGATGTCCGCGTCGGCGATGCCGAGCGTCTCGACCGGCTTCTTCTTGGCGGCCATGATCCCCTTGAACGACGGGTACCTCGGCTCGTTGATCTTCTCCACGACGGACACGACGGCCGGCAGCGAGGCCTCGACCTTGTCGTAGCCGTAGTCGGTGATCCGCTCGACCCGGATGGCGGTGCCCTCTACCTCGACCTTGCTCGCCAGGGTGAGCTGGGGGGCGCCGAGCCGCTCGGCCAGCATCGCGGCGAGCATCCCGGTGCGGGCGTCGGTCGACTCCGAGCCCAGGATGACCAGGTCGAAGCCGATCTTCTTCAACGCCTGGGAGACGGCGTAGGAGGTGCCCAGGGCGTCCGAGCCGTGCAGCGCGTCGTCGTGCAGGTGGACCGCCTTGTCCGCGCCCATCGCCAGGGCCTTGCGGATGGTCTCGGTGGTCTTGGCCGGGCCCATGCTCAGGACGGTGACCTCACCGCCGTGGGCCTCCTTGAGCCGCAGCGCCTCCTCGACCGCGTACTCGTCGAGCTCGTTGACGACGCCGTCGGCGGCGTCGCGGTCGAGCGTCTTGTCATCGGACCTCAGCTTGCGCTCGGTCGCCGTGTCGGGGACCTGCTTCACGCAGACGACGATGTTCATGGCCGGTGGCCGACCTCCCCTTTCCGTACGGCTGACGCCGCGGTTTCGGTACGTGGCGCGGGGTACGCGCACGTGCTGCAAGACTGCCAGGTGCTCGCGGGCGCGAGTGCGCAGGTGGCCCGGGTGTCGAGCATGTCCCTGGTCCCCCACGCACAATGTTACCCATCGGTAGCTTAGGTGCAAACCCCCAGGTCTTTACGGACCCATCTCACACTACCGAACTTTGTTCCGGAATCCGGGGTCCGCAAGCCGCCGGTGTGCGGGTCAGCTCGCGAACACGAGCATGACGAGGATGAACACCACGGTGCCGACGGCCATGAGCAGCGTCGTGGTGCTGAACAGCGTGCTGAGCAGCGCCCAGACCCCGACGGCGCCCGCACCGCCGGCGGCGTCCACCACGAGCCTGCGCCGCCGCGACCGCGCCAGCAGCACGAACCCCGCGTCGGCCACCAGGGCGATGCCGTAGAGGACCAGCAGGAGAAGCGACACCTCCGGGAGGTTCGCCCGCGCGGCGGCGGCGAACAGGCCCACGACCACCGCGGAGCCCACGACCCAGCGGCGGTGCAGCTTCTCCCGGCGCGCGGCCCGCGGGTCGTCCACCTCCGCCCGCTTCGCGCTCCGGCCGGGCCGCCGATCACCCGGCCGCCACTCGCGGGTGGACGCCTCGGAGAGGGCCCGACGCGAGGCCTCGAAGCCGTCCGGCATCGGCGCGGCCTCGTTCAGGCGGGCGGCCAGCCCGGCCGTCTCCGGACGGGCGGCCGGATCGCCGCTCAGGCACCGCTCCACCAGCGGGGCGAGCCACGACGGCACGCCCGACAGGTCGGGCTCCCGGTGCACCACCCGATAGGCGACGGCCGCCGCGGGCCCCGTCCCGTACGGCTGCCGCCCGGACGCGGCGAAGGCCACCGTCGCCCCCCAGGCGAACACGTCGGCCTCCGGCCCGGCGTCCCGGCCCTCCAGCACCTCCGGGGCCAGATAGCCGGGCGTGCCCACCACCGCGCCCGACGCGGTCACCGACGCCGACTCCAGCGCGCAGGCGATGCCGAAGTCGATCACGTACGGCTCGCCGTCGGAGACGATCACGTTGGCCGGCTTGAGATCGCGGTGGACGACCCCGGCCGCGTGGATCGACTCCAGCGCCTCCGCCAGCCCCAGCGCCAGCCGCAGCAGGGCCGCGCCGGCGACCGGCCCGTCCTTCGCCACCACCGTGCTGAGCGGCCTGCCCTGCACGTACCGGGTGACGATGTAGGGCCGCTCCCCCGACAGCGAGGCGTCGAGCACCTCGGCGACGTGCCGCCCGCGCACCCGGCGCATGGTCTCCACCTCGCGCGCCAGACGGGTGATCGCGAACGCGTCGGAGGCGACGTGGGGATGCAGGATCTTGACGGCGACCGTGCGCCCGTCGGCGTCGAGCGCGAGATGGACCTCTCCGAACCCTCCCGACCCGAGCGCGGAGATCAAGCGATAAGGACCGATCTCTTCCGTCGTGCCCATTGCGTCTCCCGCTTCGCTCGTCGGGGCGGGGATCAGGTCCAGAAGGTCAGGAAGCCCAGGCCGATGCGGTCCATGATGTCGCCCACGACGCCGCCGATCAGGTTGACGACGGTGTCCTCACCCTTCCGTTGGAGATCCCCGACGATTTTGTCGATCGCCACCGACGGCGGCCGCCAGGGAACCCAGGAGGCGTCCGCGGACAGCGCCGTCATGACCGCGAACAGCGCGACCATGCCGACCACGATCGTGACGATCATGCCCGCGCCCGGGCTGCGGATCACCGCGGTGAGCGTACGGGCCACGGCCCTGCGCGGGGCCTTGCCGCCGGGCAGGAGGAACAGCCCGGCGACGAAGGCGCCGGCCGCGTAGGCCGCGGCGGGGTCGGGACGCACTCCGCCCAGGTAGTGGAAACCGCCCCAGCAGCACATGGCGAACATCACGGCCAGCGGCACCTGTACCACCGTGGCCAGACCGGCCCGGATCAGCGCCCACGGCATGCCGAGCACCGCGAGGAGCGGGTCGGCGCCGCTGCTGCCCCGCGCGGCCCGGCGGTCGGCGAGGTCGCCGAGCAGGTACTGCCCCACCCTCAGGCACAGCGCCGCCACGGCGGCGAGCAGGCTCACCACCACCGGCAGCAGGCAGGCCAGCGCCACGAGCGTGGCCAGCAGCAGGGCCGCGAGCACCGGATGCCGCGCGCGGTAGGGAGCCCGCAGGGGCTCCGGCGCGTACGGCGCGGCCGGTTCCGGGGCCGGCGGCCGCGCGACCTGCGGCTCGGGATAGCCCGCCACCCGCTGGTCGGTGTGCGGCTGGAAGACCGCCGGCTGGTACGGCGGCGGGGGCGGGCCCCCCTGGCCGTACGGCGGGGCCTGCGGGTGCGCCGGAGGCGGCGCGGACACCGGGCGGCGCTGCTTCGGCGCCCGGGGCTCCCGGTAGGGCCGCTCCGGCGCCACGTAGTTCACCGGCGGCAGCAGGTCGGAGTAGCTGTCGTCGTCCGACGGCAGCACGCTGGTCCGGCCTCCGTTGCCGCTGCCGTTGCCCTGGCCGCTGCCGGGGGCCGTCGTCTCGTCGAGCAGGCGGGTGCCGTCGAGGACCCTCGTCCCGCCGTCCTGCGGCGTCTCCCGCAACACGGTGACCGTGGGGTCGAGCGACCGGGTGAGCCGCAGCAGCGACGCGGCGGTGGGACGCGACGCGGCGTCGGACGCCAGCGCGAGGCGGAGCCAGCCGCGCAGCCAGACCGGCGCGAAATCCACCTGGGCCTTGCCCTCGAGGATGTTGTAGCAGACCGACTCGAACGTGCCCGAGCCGAACGGCGGCTTGCCGGTGACGCCGAAGAACACCGTGGCCGCCAGCGCGTGCACGTCGGCCGCCTGGGTGATCTGGGTGTCCCGGATTATCTCGGGGGCGAGGTAGCCGGGCGTGCCGACGAACATCCCGGTCTGGGTGAGCCGCGTCGCGTTGACGAGATGGGCGATGCCGAAGTCGATGACCAGCGGTTCGCCGTCCACAAGCATGACGTTGGCCGGCTTGAGGTCGCGGTGGATCACGTCGGCCGCGTGGATGGCGACCAGGGCCTCGCACAGGCCGCGGGCGAGCCGGACCACGGCGTCGCCCCGGAGCGGGCCGTCCTCCAGCACGGTCTGCTCCAGGGTCCGCCCGGGGGCGTACCGCGTGACGATGTACGGCGCGGCGCCGGTCAGGTCGGCGTCGAGGACCTCGGCGACGCGCCTGCTGCGCACCCGCCGCATGGTCTCGACCTCACGGGTCAGCCGGTCGCGGGCCTTGAGATCGGAGGCGACGTGCGGGTGCAGGACCTTGACCGCGACCTCGCGCCCCTCCGCGTCCAGGCCGAGGTGGACCACCCCCATGCCGCCCTCGCCGAGCTGCCGCAGCAGCCGGTAGGGGCCGATCCTCTCGGGAGCCTCAGTAGCCGACATCTCGTCCCCCGTCACCCATACCCCGCCTGGTTCCGCAGGTCCCTGAGCCGATCAAGTACTGACAGAACGTCGATAGGGCCCCAGAAGTGCCCTGCTGTTTGTTTACCCAGGAGGGCGGCGAGCGCGATCGCCGCCGTGAGCACCGCGACCGCGCCGATCCCCCAGGCGAGCCCCTGCGCCGCGCCGTCGCCGGGGGCGAGCGAGGCGAGGGTCCGCCGCATCTGCCGGCTCGGGCCGGTCACCCCCGGCCCGGCGCACAACGTCCACAGCGCCACCGCGACGCCCCAGCTCAGCGCGGCGAGCAGGGGCGCCGACCCCACGAGCACGGTGAGCGCCAGCGTCACGGCCAGCCCCAGGACCAGCGCGTACGGCACGAGCGCCAGCGTGATCCCGGCGGACCTGACGAGCGCCGCCGGCCGGCCCAGCACCCGCAGCACGTCCGTGGCCGCGGCGCCCGCCGCGCGGCGCGTGTTGAGGTGCGCCTGGTCGAGGTCGGCGGCGCGGAGCAGCACCGCGACCGGCACGGCCACCAGGCAGACCAGCATCGGCGCGACGACCGCGAGACTCGTCATCACGACGAGCAGCAGCGCGCTCGCCACGCCGTACGCCCTGGAACGCTGGAGCAGCCCGCCGGGCGGGAACGGCGGCACGGTCGGCGGCGGCACCCGGACCGTCGGCATGTACGCCACCGGATTCTGCTGGTGGGCGTTCTGCCGGTCGAGGTTCTGCTGGGGCGGATAGTGCTGGTGGATGTGCGGCGTCTGCTCGTAGATCTCGGGCGCGTGCCCGAAGAGGGCCTGGTCGCGGGCCGCGACGTCCCGGTGCCCCGGCCCGGGCGGGCCCGCCTCGCGCGGGGCCTGGCGTGGCGGCGCCGTGTCGTGCGGCAGGGCCGTCCCGCCGGTGACGGCCTGGCGCACCTCCTCGGAGGTGACCCGCCGGGTGGGGACGTCCCCCTCCGGCCGCAGCATCGGCGTGGGCCACTCGTCGGGCCCCGTGGCCGACCGGCCCGCGCCGGCTCCTGTGCCTGGGCCTGTACCGGCGCCTGTGGCAGGGCCTGTGCCGGGGTGCGGGCCGGGGCGGTGCGGGGGCGTCCGGGTGGGGATGTCGCCCTCCGCCGGCGACCCGAGGCCCGCCTTCCGCAGGTCCTCCCCGGTGACCCGCACGGTCGGGAAGGGATCGCCGCCCTGACCCGCCACGGGCGTGTCCCGCAGCAGGGAGACGAACTCCTCCGCCCGGTCGGCGGGGCGGGACGGCGTGACCGGCGGCGTCGCCACGGGCGCGACCGGCGGCGTCACCGCCGGCCCGGTCGCCTGTGGTCGCACCGGCGGCCGGCCGCCGAAGTCGGGCATCCGCTGGCTGCCGGTGTCGTCGACGTTGGGCACCGTCATGATCTCGTCGGGCACCCGTGGCCTGCCCCCCGCGCCCTGCGGCATCAACCGGCCGACCTGCCGCACCAGCTCGGCCGACGTCGGCCGCCTGGCCGGATCGCGGTTGAACGCGGCGCGCAGCACCGGCTGGATCGGCCCCGGAGCGGCGTCCACGTTGGCCCGGCCGGAGGTGATGTTGAAGAAGATCATCTCCAGCGTGCCCTTGCCGAACGGCGGCTGGCCGGTCGCGGCGTACAGCACGGTGCCGGCCCAGGCGTGCACGTCGACCTGCGGCCCGGCCTCGTGGCCCTCGATGATCTCCGGGGCGAGGTAGCCGGGCGTGCCGATGAACATCCCGGTCTGGGTGAGCCGGGTGGCGTCCACCGCCTGGGCGATGCCGAAGTCGATGAGGACCGGCTGGCCGTCCAGCATCAGCACGTTGCCCGGCTTCAGGTCGCGGTGGATGACCCCCGCGGCGTGGACGGCGGCGAGCGCCTCGGCCACCCCCATGGCGATCTTGAGCACACCGTCGAGGGGCAGCGGGCCGTCCTTCTTGACGATCTCGTCCAGCGCCCGTCCCGGCACGTACCGCGTGACGATGTACGGCCGGCGGCCGGTGACGTCGGCGTCGACGACCTCCGCGATGTGCCGTCCGCGCACCCTGCGCATGGTCTCGACCTCGCGTGACAGCCGCCTGCGCGCCACGTCGTCCCCCGCCACCTCCGGGCGCAGGACCTTGACCGCCACCTGCCGGCCCTGCGGGTCCAGGGCGAGGTGGACCACCCCCATGCCACCCTCACCGAGCCGCCGGAGCAGCCGGTACGGGCCGAGTCGGTCGTCTTGATTCATCGCCTTAGCACCATACCGACTAAAAGAACGCCCATGAGTGAACCATCGCGCCACATCTCCGCTCAGCACAACGGAGAAATGACGCGAACGGTTTCCGGGCGGGCGATCACATGGTGAGCGCGAGGACCTCGCCCCGGGTCGCCGCGACCAGCGCCTCGCCGGAAAGCGCCAGCTTGGAGCGGCGGACGCCGCTGCCGATCACGACGAACGGCCGCCGGGTCACGTTTTCGTCAACGAGCACCGGCCAGCCGTCGGGCAGCCCGATCGGGGTGATGCCGCCGTACTCCATGCCGGTCAGTTCGACGGCCTCCGCCTGCGGGGCGAAGGACGCCTTCCTGGCGTCCAGATGACGGCGTACGACCCCGTTGACGTCCGCCCGCATCGTGGCGAGCACCATGACGGCCGCGTACCTCGTCTCCCCGCCGCGTCTGGCGCTCACGACGACGCAGTTGGCCGAGTCCTCCATCGCCACGCCGTACCGCTCGCAGAAGGCCGCGGTGTCGGAGAGGCCGGGGTCGATCTCGGCGACCCGCGGCGGCACGCCGAGCGAGGCGACGGCCTTGGCCACCGGATCGGCGAGCAGATCCGGCCGCTCGGAGACGGGAACCCAGTCGAGTGGCATTCGGTCCTCCTTGACCGCGCAGGTGCAGTTGGGGTTACGGGCGCCGGGAGGGCCGGGCGTCAGCCGTACCGGCCGCTGCCGCAGGCGACCTGCCCGCCGATCATGGAGAAGAGCCCGAACAGGGCCATGATCTCGTGGTAGTCGCCGGTGTCGAACTCGGTGTGCCGGGGGTCCGCGAGCCGCACGCCGGGGATGATCGCGCAGGCCGCCGCGATGGCGGTGGAGTTCCACTCCACGCCCAGGGTGTACGGCGGCTCGACCACGTAGGGCCGGAAGTCGGCCAGCCGGCCGAGGGCCCGCGCCGTGCCCTCGCGGATCCGCCGCCAGGCGACGGCAGGGGGCAGCAGCTCGGCGGAGAACCTGTCCACGCCCTTCTTCACGGCGACGGTCTCGACGTCGCCGAGCAGTTCCCGCGCCTCCTCGCAGACCGCCTCGTCGCCGGCGACGAGCGCGACCGGCACGCCCATCGACCCCGCGAACCCGGCGACCAGCCGGGTCTCGCCGCAGATCTCGCCGTTCAGGTAGACGTTCTGGATCTCCTTGCCCATCCAGGTGTGGTTGAGCACGCCGTGCGCCACCCCCGCGCGGGCGTGGTAGCCGGCGAGGCAGGCGGCGTCCATGCCGGCGACGAGGCCCTGCCCCATGCGGTGCGGCTTGCCCGGCCCTCTGATGAGGGTGGCCCGCTCGTCCAGCAGGTCGATCCTGAGGTTCTTGGTGGACCCGTGCGCGTCGTTCACCAGCACGGACTCGGCGCCGGCGTCGAAGGCGCCCTGGACGACCGCGTTGGCGTCCCCCGTCATCAGCTCACAGCCGCGCTCGTAGCCCCGGCCGCCGTGGTGCATCTCCTCGGGGTCGGTGAGGCCGGTGACCCCCTCCATGTCCACCGAGAGGTAGATCTTCATACCGCCGTCCATGCCTCCACCTGGCGCTGCTCGTCCGCGGTCATGAGCCCGATGTGCTCCCGCATGTAGGCGCCGACCTCCCCGCGCCAGGGCTCCGGCGTCTCGTCGATCGCGGGGGGATAGCAGCGGTCCATCCAGCGGGTGGACTCCACGGTCGCCCGGAGATGCTCCGCCGCCCTGGCGAACGGCGTGGTCTCGATGCCCGGCACCCGCGCGCAGCCGTACTCGATCGTCTCCTGGCCAGGGTACGGCGGCGGCTGCTGCCAGACGCGGGCGGGGACCGACGCGGCGGTGAGTGTCGTCTTGAGCGGGCGGCCCTCGACGGCGGCGAGGATCAGCTCCTTACGCAGGCACTTGCCGCACTTCTGGCATGGTCCCGACATGTCGCCACGCAGACACCAGCGCACCAGGTGCGCGAGGTCGGAGCCCAGCGCCATGCGCATGGTCACGGGCTCGCTCACCCCGCCCACCGGGAGCACCAGCGGAACCCCGGCGGCGGCGTACAGCCGGCCCCACGGCCCGTGCGTCGCCCACATGGGGTTGTCCGATGCGAAGCGGTCGGCCTGCCGGCCGTTGTCGAGCCATCGCGACCCCATCTCGTAGCCCAGGGCGACGCCGCCCAGATCCAGATCGTCGGCGAGGAGCAGCGCCCCCACGGTGACGGCGTGGTGCTCCGGGTAGCCGGGCCGGGGGCGGCTGAGCAGGAACTCCAGGTCCGACGGGACGATGTGGAGCTCCCGGCCGGAGCGCCGGGCGAGATCCGCGAGCACCTCGGCGCGGTAGTGCGTCCACCTGTTCGGCACGCGTGGGTGGCTCACCCGCTGGAAGTGGACGAAAGGCGCGTCGGGGAACATCGCGGCCACAGCCATCGAGTCGGCGCCACCGCTGTAGGAGACGGCCAGGCGGGCGCCACTCCTGGCGTCCTCTCCCACCGGCCCGGCGTCCACCCCCCATCCCGTGCGCAGCGCCTCGGCGAGTCCCGGGGAGATCGGCCGGTCGAAGGTCACCCGGCGACGGGTCCACGGGGCGACGACCGTCCAGGCGGACAGCGCGAGCAGGTCGGGGTGGGGGGACCCGCCACCGGCTCCCGTGTGGACGTGACAGGAGTTCGTCCGCAGTTCGACCGGGGTGCCGTCGGTGCAGGCCCCCGTGGTCCCGTCCTCGGGGTCGAGCAGGAAGACCAGCCGCCACACGCCCTCGTCACGCGTCCATGTCACCCGCATGACCGGCTACCCCACGCGCCCGGAGTCGCCCACGCGCGCCGACAGGTAGTCGATCGCCTGCCAGATGCGCATCTCGTTCTGCAGCAGCGTGTCGACCGCCTCGGCGGTCTCGGTCGCGAGGCGGTGCGCCTCGGCCGCCTTCGGGTCGGTGGCCGCCCTGGCCGGCGCCGCGTTCCCCCGCCGCAGCCGGTCGATCTCGTCGCGCAGCGCCACGACCTCCCGGCGGAGCATCTGCACCTCCCACAGGGCGTCCTTGAGGTCCTGCCGGTGGTCGGGTTTGGTGACGTACCGCGAATCGAGCCGGGACAGCAGCGCCCGGCGCAACCGCGACGGGGTCAGGACTCGCAACCGCATCATGAACCGCCACGATAGCGGCATTTTGGAGCGATCTCGGCTCAACTCCGGAGGCGGTCTCAGCGGCCGGTGAAGGTGGGACGGCGTTTCTCGGCGAAGGCCGTCATCCCCTCCCGGGCGTCCTCGGTGGCGAACAGACCGGAGAACTGGAGCCGCTCGATTTCCAGGCCGGTGTCCAGGTCGGTCTCCAGGCCGTGGTCGACGGCCAGCTTGGCCGCCCGGATCGCGGCGGCCGGTCCCCCGGCGAACGTCGCGGCGAGTTCGAGCGCCGCCGGATAGACCTCCTCGTCGGGGACCACCCGGTCCACCAGTCCGATGGCGAGCGCCTCCGCGGCGGACACGTGCCGCCCGGTGAAGATCAGGTCCTTCGCCCTGGCCGGGCCGACGAGCCGGGGCAGGCGCTGGGTGCCCCCCGCGCCCGGGATGATCCCCAGGTTGATCTCCGGCTGGCCCAGCTTCGCGCTCTCGCCCGCCACCCGGAGGTCCGCGCACAGCGCGAGTTCGCAGCCGCCGCCCAGGGCGTAGCCCGTGATCGCCGCGATGACGGGCTTGCCGATCCGGGCGACGGCGGTGAAGCAGCCCTGCAGCGCACGCGAGTGCACGGCCATCTCGGCGTAGGACATGACCGCCATCTCCTTGACGTCGGCCCCGGCGGCGAAGACGCGCTCACCGCCGTACAGGACGACCGCGTGCGCGTCCGGATCGGCGTCCACGAGCCGCGCGGCCTCCGCGATCTCCTCCTGGACCTGCCGGTTCAGCGCGTTCATCTTCGGCCGGTCGAGCCGGATCGTGGCGACGTGCCCGGAGGTCTCGACCCTGACGAATTCACCTTCACCCATGAGCCTCACCCTAAGACCCCCGCCCCGGGACGGAGATCAGCGTCCGAGCGGGAGGGGCTGCCGGGGAGCGCCGGCCGCCTGCGCCAGCACCTTGCGGTACACCTGCTCGTATCCCTGCACCATGACGGGCAGGTCGAAGTGCCGGTTGACCCGGGCGCGCACCGCGTGCGGGTCCAGCGCGGAGACCGCCTCGATCGCGGCCGGCAGTTCGGCCGGCGTGTCGCGGACGAACCCGGTCACCCCGTCCACCACGATCTCCGGGACCGCGCCCCGGCGCAGCGCCACCACCGGCGTGCCGCAGGCCATCGCCTCGATCATGACCATGCCGAACGGCTCGTCCCACAGCAGCGGGAGCACCAGGCACCGGGCCCGCGAGAACAGCTCGCTCTTGAGGGCGGCATCCGCCTCCCCCAGGTATTCGGCGTCCGGGCCGAGGAGCGGCGACACCCGCCGGCGGAAGTAGGCGAGCTCCACCGGCTCGGCCTGCCGGCCGACGAGCAGGATGTGGCGGCCCGCCGCGCGCGCCGCCTCGACCGCGAGGTGCGCGCCCTTGTCGGGGCTCATCCGCCCCAGCCACAGGACCCAGTCGTCCTTGTGCTCCCGGAACGGCCATGCCGCGGCGTCCACCGCGTTGTGCACCCGCCCCACCCAGTTGAGGTCGGGCGCGCAGGCGCGCTGGGCGGCGGAGATGGCCACCAGCGCCACGTCCGGCCCGAGCCCGCGGTAGTAGTCGCCGAGCTCACCCCCCACGTCGTTGTGGCAGGTGACGATCGTCGGCACGAACCGGGCGGCGGCGGTGAGCGGCCCGGCCAGCGAGTGGTCGTGGACGACGTCCACGTCCAGGCTCCGCAGCAGGCGGGCCGCGCCGGCCGCGTGCACCACCTCGGGGAAGGGGTCGCCGATGCGCGCCGAGGGCGGCTCGTCGTAGGTCCGCAGGTCCACGGTCCGGCCGGCCCCGATCACGGTCACCCGGTGGCCCCGGCGCCGTAAACCCTGGACCAGCCCGTGCACGACCGTCTCGATGCCGCCGTACGCCCGGGGCGGGACGTCGTACCACGGCGGCGCGACCATCCCGATGTGCAGCGCCTGTGCCATGGTGCGGGTCTACCCCCCTCACCTGCGGCGAAAGCAGGATGAGGGGGGACGACCCGCGCCTAGGCGCAGGGGTCTAACGCAGGGTGCCGTTGGTCATCCCGACCGGCTCCTCCGGTACGGCGACCAGGCCCAGTTCCGCCGGGGACGCCATCAGCGGGTGGGACGGGACCACCCGCACCGAGTAGCCGAACGCGCCGGTGCGGTCCAGCGGCACGGCGCCGGTGTAGTGGGCCCGGCCGTCGTCGCCCACCGAGTCGGCCTTGAGCGTCACGTAGCAGGGCGCGAGCAGTTCGTCGTGCGCCCCCACGCGGCCGTACGCCGCCTCGACCCGCACGTCCTCCGCGGACAGCTCGCCGAGGGCGATCGTGGCCCGCAGCTCCAGCTGGGCCCCCAGCTCGGGGGTGTCCCCCACGCCGGTCGCCTCCACGTGCTCGACCCGCACACCCGGCCACGCCTTGACCACGCGCAGCTTCCAGGCGGCGAACAGCCGGGCGTTGTCGTAGCCGTCCGCCGCGAGCACGCGGGCGCCGGCCGCGGCCGGGGTGTAGAGGTCGGTGACGTAGTCGTGGAGCATCCGGCCGGCGAGGACCTTCGGCCCGAGCGAGCTGAGCGTGTGCTTGACCATCTCCAGCCAGCGCCGCGGCAGGCCGTCGGCGGCCCGGTCGTAGAACCGGTCGGCCACCTCGCGCTCGACGAGGTCGTACAGCGCCGTGGCCTCCAGCTCGTCGCGCCGCTCGGGGTCGTCCACCCCGTCGGCGCTGGGGATGGCCCAGCCGTTGGTGCCGTCGTACCACTCGTCCCACCATCCGTCGCGGATGGACAGGTTGAGGCCGCCGTTGAGCGCCGCCTTCATGCCGGACGTGCCGCACGCCTCCAGCGGGCGCAGCGGGTTGTTCATCCACACGTCCGACCCGGTGACCATGAGCTGCCCGAGCGCCATGTCGTAGTCGGGCAGGAAGACGATGCGGTGCCGCACGTCCTCGGAGTCGGCGAAGCGCACGATCTGCTGGATCAGCTTCTTGCCGCCCTCGTCGGCGGGGTGCGCCTTGCCGGCGATGACGATCTGAACTGGCTTGTCCGGATCGAGCAGCAGCCTGCGCAGCCGGTCGGGCTGGTTGAGCATGAGGGTGAGCCGCTTGTAGGAGGGCACCCGCCGGGCGAAGCCGATCGTCAGCACGTCCGGGTCGAGCGCCTCGTCCACCCAGGTCAGCTCGGCCTCGGTGGCCCCGCGCTGGCGCCACGACTTCCGCAGCCGCCGGCGCGCCTCCTCCACCAGGCGGGCCCGGAGCGTGCCCCGGATGCCCCAGATGTCGGCGTCGGAGAGCTTGTTCACGCCCTCCCAGCCCTGCGCCTTGTCGATCAGCGACGGCAGCTCCTTGCCGGCCAGCTCCATCATCTCCCGGCCCACCCACGTCGGGGCGTGGACGCCGTTGGTGATCGAGCCGATCGGCACCTCGTCGACGTCGAAGCCCGGCCACAGCCCCTGGAACATCTCCTGGCTGACCTTGCCGTGCAGCTCCGACACGCCGTTGACGCGCTGGGCCAGCCGCATGCCCATGACGGCCATGTTGAACACCGCGGGGTCGGACTCGGGCCCCTCGGGCTCGGCGCCGAGCTCCAGGATCCGGTCGACCGACACCGTCGGCCAGGCGTTCGAGCCGCCGAACTGGCGGGCGATCATCTCGGCGGGGAACCGGTCGATGCCCGCGGGCACCGGCGTGTGCGTGGTGAACACCGTCCCGGCCCGTACGGCCTCCAGCGCCTCCTCGAACGACAGCCGGGCCTCGGTGAGCTCGCGGATGCGCTCCAGGCCGAGGAATCCCGCGTGCCCCTCGTTGGTGTGGAACACCTCGGGCTCGGGGTGCCCGGTGATCCGGCAGTAGGCCCGGATGGCCCGCACGCCGCCGATGCCGAGCAGCAGTTCCTGCATCAGCCGGTGGTCGCCGCCCCCGCCGTACAGGCGGTCGGTCACGTCCCGGGCGACCGCGTCGTTCTCGGCGACGTCGGAGTCGAGCAGCAGCAGCGGCACCCGGCCGACCTGGGCCACCCAGACCTGGGCGTGCAGGGTGCGCCCGCCCGCGAGGCTGATCGCGACGCGCGCCGGCGCCCCGTCCTGCTCCTTCAGGAGCGTGAGCGGCAGGCCGCCGGGGTCGAGGGAGGGGTAGTGCTCAAGCTGCCAGCCCTCCGCCGACAGCGACTGGGTGAAGTACCCGTGCCGGTAGAGGAGACCGACGCCGAGGATCGGCACACCGAGGTCGCTGGCGGCCTTGAGGTGGTCGCCGGCGAGGATCCCGAGGCCGCCGGAGTACTGCGGCAGCGCGGCGGCGATGCCGTACTCGGGCGAGAAGTAGCCGATCGCCTTGGGGGCGGCCTCCAGCGACTGGTACCAGCGGGGGGCGGTCATGTACTCCCGCAGGTCGTCGGCGGCGTCGGCCAGGCGGCGCAGGAAGCGCCGATCCTGGGCGAGCACGCGCAGCCTGTCGGCCTCGACCGCGCCGAGCAGCGCGACGGGGTCGTGGTCGACACGCTCCCAGACCTCGGGATCCACCTCCGCGAACAGGTCCATGGTCTCGGGGTGCCACGACCAGCGGAGGTTCTGGACCAGCTCACCCAGAGGTGCGAGCTGCGAGGGAAGAACGGTTCGGACAGTGAACCTGCGGATAGCTCTCACGAGGTCAGACCCTAGTTACTCAGCGCCACGACGCGCGACCGAAAACATACCTGTCGTACTGCGGATCGAGTTCTTCGTTGAACGCTTTCACCCCCAACACACAGGTTCAAACCTCACCAAAGTACCCTTGACCTGGTGATGTCCATGCCGGACGATCTAGCCCGGCACCAGTGATCGATCTCCAGGCGTCGTCGCGCCAAACACGGCGAGCGCTCTTTCGTTCGGCAGGGGTAAGAGTGGACTATTAGGGCAACCCCTGTAAGAGCGAGGTGGGACTCCGGTCTACGGGTCCCTTCTGTCGTGCTGCCCGCCTGCCGGCGGTACCCGGTGTGCCGCCCCCGAGTACGAAGTGACGATGATCGGACGAATTCCCATCCAGGACATCCAGCCCGTCGTCGACTGCGGCCAGTGGCCCGCGAAGGCCGCCGCGGGAGAGACCTTCGAGATCAGCGCGACGGTGTTCCGCGAGGGGCACGACGCGGTCGCCGCCGGCGTCGTGCTGATCGACCCGGACGGCGCGCCGGGCCGGATGCTGCCCATGCGCGAGGCCGGGCCGGGCACCGACCGGTGGAGCGTGGAGGTGTCGCTGCCCACCGAAGGGCTGTGGCAGTTCCGGGTGGAGGCCTGGAGCGACCCGATCGCCACATGGACGCACGACGCGGGCATCAAGATCCCCCGCAACCTGGACGCCGACCTCATGTGCGAGGAGGGCGCCCGGCTGTTCGAGCGGGCGGCCAAGGGCGTGCGGGCCGCGGACTGCCGGGTGGCGGCGGAGGCGGGCGGCACCTGCGGGCACCGGGCCGCGCTGCTGGCCCTGGCGGCCCGCCTGCGGGACGACGCGGTGGACCCCCGGGCGCGCTTCGCGGTCACGCAGCTGCCGGAGACCGCGGAACTGATCGCCGCGCATCCGCTGCGCGACCTGCTCACCCGTTCCGGGCGCCAGCGCGTGCGGGTGGACCGGCGGCGGGCGCTGTTCGGCTCGTGGTACGAGTTCTTCCCCCGCTCGGAGGGGGCCGTGGTGGGGCAGGAGGGCGTCGCCCCCAAGTCGGGGACGTTCGGGACGGCGGCCAGGCGGCTCCCGGCGATCGCCCAGATGGGCTTCGACGTGGTCTACCTGCCACCGATCCACCCCATCGGCGCGCAGTTCCGCAAGGGCCGCAACAACACGCTGACGCCCGACCAGTACGACCCCGGATCGCCGTGGGCCATCGGCTCGGAGCAGGGCGGCCACGACGCGATCCACCCCGATCTCGGCACGATCGAGGACTTCGACGAGTTCGTCGCGAAGGCCCGCGAGCTGGGCATGGAGATCGCCCTCGACCTCGCGCTGCAGTGCTCCCCCGACCACCCGTGGGTCAAGGAGCACCCGGAGTGGTTCAACATCCGGGCCGACGGCACGATCGCGTACGCGGAGAACCCGCCGAAGAAGTACCAGGACATCTACCCCCTGAACTTCGACAAGGACCCCGAGGGGATCTACGCGGAGGTCAGGCGGGTCGTCCGGCACTGGATGGACCACGGCGTGCGGATCTTCCGGGTGGACAACCCGCACACCAAGCCGGTGCGGTTCTGGGAGCGGCTGATCTCCGACATCAACGCGACCGACCCCGACGTGCTGTTCCTGGCCGAGGCGTTCACCCGTCCCGCCATGATGCGGACCCTCGGCAAGGTCGGCTTCCACCAGTCCTACACGTACTTCACCTGGCGCAACCACAAGCAGGAGTTCGAGGAGTACCTGTGGGAGCTGTCCCACGAGACCTCGCACTTCCTGCGGCCGAACCTGTTCGTCAACACGCCCGACATCCTGCACGAGTACCTCCAGCACGGCGGGGTGCCGGCGTTCAGGATCCGGGCGGTGCTGGCCGCGCTGACGGCCCCCACCTGGGGCGTCTACTCCGGATACGAGCTGGCCGAGAACGTCCCGGTCCGTCCGGGCAGTGAGGAGTATCTCGACAGCGAGAAGTACCAGTACCGTCCGCGTGACTGGGCGGCGGCGGAGCGTGAGGGCCGCAGCCTTGCCCCGTTCATTACCCAGCTCAATTTGTTGAGAAGAGCGCACCCGGCGCTCCAGGAATTGCGTAACCTACGGTTTCACAACGTCGACCAGCCGGACGTGATCTGCTTCTCGAAGCGGCTGCCCGGCGCCTATGACACGGCCTCACGACGGCACGGACTAGGCGATGTCGTACTGGCCGTCGTCAACCTGGATCCATACAACACCCATGAGGCGACGGTCCGGCTCGACATGCCCGCCCTCGGTCTCGACTGGCATGCCGACTTCGTCGTGGACGACCAACTGTCGGGCGAGTCGTACCGCTGGGGGCAGGCGAACTACGTGCGCCTCGACCCGCACGTACAACCCGCACACATCCTCACGCTCCGCCACGGGTCAGCGCTCCGCCCGTGACGCAGCCCTGCACACTACGGGGAGTCAACAGGTGAGCTCGACCACGCCTCAGCCCAGCCACAGCCAGCCCAGCCACACCCAGCCGATCCCGAACACCTTCACCGAGGAGGAGCCGCGGGACCAGCGCTGGTACAAGCGGGCCGTCTTCTACGAGGTGCTGATCCGCGGCTTCGCCGACTCGAACGGCGACGGCACCGGAGACATCCGCGGCCTCATCGAGAAGCTGGACTACCTCCAGTGGCTCGGCATCGACTGCCTCTGGCTGCTCCCGCTGTACGAGTCCCCGCTCAAGGACGGCGGGTACGACATCTCCGACTACATGAAGATCCTCCCGGACTTCGGTGACCTGGGAGACTTCATCCGGCTGGTGGACGAGGCGCACAAGCGGGGCATCCGGGTGATCGCCGACCTGGTGATGAACCACACCAGCGACCAGCACCCGTGGTTCCAGGCCTCCCGCAACGATCCCGACGGCCCGTTCGGCGACTTCTACGTGTGGAGCGACACCGACGAGAAGTACCCCGGCGCGCGGATCATCTTCGTGGACACCGAGGCGTCGAACTGGACCTTCGACGCGGTGCGGGGGCAGTACTACTGGCACCGGTTCTTCCACCACCAGCCGGACCTCAACTTCGAGAACCCGGCGGTGCAGGACGCGATGCTGGAGGTCATCCGGTTCTGGCTGGACCTGGGCATCGACGGGTTCCGCCTGGACGCGATCCCGTACCTGTTCGAGCAGGAGGACACCAACTGCGAGAACCTGCCGCCGACGCACGCCTACCTCAAGCGGGTGCGGGCGGAGGTGGACCGCCTGTACCCCGACCGGGTGCTGCTGGCCGAGGCCAACCAGTGGCCGGCCGACGTGGTGGAGTACTTCGGCGACCCGGTCACCGGGGGCGACGAGTGCCACATGGCCTTCCACTTCCCGCTGATGCCGCGCATCTTCATGGCGGTGCGGCGCGAGTCGCGCTATCCGATCTCGGAGATCCTGGCCCAGACGCCGAAGATTCCCGAGAACTGCCAGTGGGGGATCTTCCTGCGCAACCACGACGAGTTGACGCTGGAGATGGTCACCGACGAAGAGCGCGACTACATGTACTCGGAGTACGCCAAGGACCCGCGGATGCGGGCGAACGTCGGCATCCGGCGGCGGCTGGCGACGCTGCTGGACAACGACCGCAACCAGATCGAGTTGTTCACCGCGCTGCTGCTGAGCCTGCCCGGCTCGCCGGTCATGTACTACGGCGACGAGATCGGGATGGGCGACAACATCTGGCTCGGCGACCGCGACGGCGTGCGCACGCCGATGCAGTGGACCCCCGACCGCAACGCGGGCTTCTCCAGCTGCGACCCCGGCCGGCTCTACCTCCCGGTGATCATGGATCCGATCTACGGGTACCAGGCGATCAACGTGGAGGCCCAGCAGAAGAGCGCCAGCTCGCTGCTGCACTTCACCAAGCGGATGATCGAGATCCGCAAGCGGCACCCCGTGTTCGGCCTCGGCGAGTTCACCGAGCTGAACTCCTCCAACCCCAGCGTGCTCGCGTTCGTGCGGGAGCTCGGCGACGACCGGGTGCTGTGCGTCAACAACCTCTCCCGTTTCCCCCAGCCGGTCGAGCTCGACCTGCGCAGGTTCGAGGGATCGACACCGGTCGAGTGCATGGGCGGAGTTCCTTTTCCCCCGATCGGCGAACTTCCGTATCTTTTGACGCTCCCTGGGCATGGGTTCTACTGGTTCACGTTGCCCGTCACGCACCGGACGGCCGGCACGAAGGAGGAGTGACGACTTCACTTCAGGAGCTTCTGGCCGGCTGGATCACCGGGCAACGGTGGTTCGCCGGCAAGGGGCGCGCCATCGACGACCTGTCCATCGACTCCGAGATCGAGATCGCCGGCGGGGACCCGGCGCTGCTCCATCTGGTCGTGTGCGTGCGTCAGGGGGACCGCCGCACGCGCTACCAGATCCCGGTCGGGCTGCGCGAGCACCTGCCCGACCGGCTGGAGCACGTGCGCATCGGCAGGTGCCGCCGCGACGGCCGCGAGGCCGAGGTCTACGACGCGCTGCACGACTCCGCCCTGACCGCGCACCTGCTGGAGGGGATGGCCACGGACCACGGGTTCGACGGCCTCGCCTTCCACCGCGCGCACGGCGTGGAGATCGACACCTCGCAGCGCAGCCTCGTGCTGACCGCCGAGCAGTCGAACACCTCGCTGGTGTACGGCGACACGTACATCTTCAAGCTGTTCCGGCAGCTCAGCCCGGGGACCAACCCGGAGCTGGAGATCATCACCGCGCTCGCCGGCGCGGGCTCGTCCCACGTGGCCCGGCCGTACGGCTGGATCGAGACCACGCTGCAGGACGAGCCGACCACCCTGGCGATCATGCAGGAGTACCTGCGGAACGCCAACGAGGGCTGGTCGATGGCGCTGACCAGCGTGCGCGACCTCTACGCGTCCCCGGAGGGCATGCCGGCGGAGGACGCCGGGGGCGACTTCGCGGGCGAGGCCCGGCGGCTGGGGGCGGCCACCGCGCAGGTCCACCGGGAGCTGGCCCGGGCCTTCCCCACGGGCACGATCGAGCCGCCGGAGCTCAAGCGGATGACCGAGCGGTTCCGCCGCAGGCTCGACCGGGCGATCGCCGAGGTGCCGCGGCTCGGCGAGCACGCCGACGTCGCCGCCGAGGCGTTCGACCGGCTCGGCGACCTCGCGCACGAGGTGCCGGTGCAGCGGGTCCACGGCGACTACCACCTCGGCCAGGTCATGCGCACCATGACCGACTGGGTCGTGCTCGACTTCGAGGGCGAGCCGGGGCAGCCGCTGGCCGAGCGCCGGGCGCTCGACTCGCCGCTGCGCGACGTGGCGGGCATGCTGCGCTCGTTCGAGTACGCCGCCCGGCACCTGCTGGCCGACCACCCGGACGCCGACGGGCTGGAGCACCGGGCCCGGGAGTGGTCGGAACGCAACCGCGCGGCGTTCCTCGCCGGCTACTCCGAGGGCGGCGGGCGAGTCCGCGGCGACGAGGCGGTCCTGCTGCGCGCGCTGGAGCTGAGCAAGGCCGTGTACGAGGTCGTCTACGAGGCGCGCAACCGGCCGACCTGGTTGCCCATACCGCTCGCCGCCTTCCGCTGACAAGATCGCAGTGTTCGGTGGGATATATCTAGGGCAGGTTTGCGACATGGATTTGGACCGGCTGGCGGGGGGCGCCCATCACGACCCCCATTCGATTCTGGGGGCCCATCCCGGGCCTGACGGCGTCACGATCAGGGCTCTGCGGCCCTTCGCGGAGAAGGTCGAGGTGCTGGCCGAGGGCTCGGCGCACGAGATGAGCCACACCGCCTTCGGCGTGTTCGAGGTGACACTGCCCGGCGTCGACAAGGTCCCGGACTACCGCCTGCGCGTCACCTACGCCGACGCCCCGCCGTACGAGACGGACGATCCGTACCGCCACTGGCCGACGCTGGGCGAGCTCGACCTGCACCTGATCGGCGAGGGCAGGCACGAACGGCTGTGGGAGGTGCTCGGAGCGCGGGTCGTCCGCCACGAGGACGTGGACGGCACGGCGTTCTCGGTGTGGGCGCCGAACGCGCAGGGCGTTCGGGTGATCGGCGACTTCAACCACTGGAACGGCGGCGCCCACCCCATGCGCTCGCTCGGCGGGACCGGGGTGTGGGAGCTGTTCGTCCCGGAGATCGGCGAGGGCGCCCGGTACAAGTTCCAGATCCTCGGCCTCGACGGCGTCTGGCGGGAGAAGGCCGACCCCATGGCCCGGCGCACCGAGATCCCGCCGGCGACCGCCAGCATCGTGGAGAAGCCGGCGTACGAGTGGCGTGACGAGGAGTGGATGGCCGCCCGGGCGTCGCGGGACGCCCTCGTCGAGCCGATGAGCACCTACGAGGTGCACCTCGGCTCCTGGCGGCCCGGCCTGTCCTACCGCGACCTCGCCCGGGAACTGGTCGAGTACGTGACGGACATGGGGTTCACGCACGTGGAGTTCCTGCCGGTCGCCGAGCATCCGTTCGGCGGCTCGTGGGGCTACCAGGTGACGTCGTACTACGCCCCGACCTCGCGGTTCGGCTCCCCCGACGACTTCCGCCATCTGGTGGACGAGCTGCACCGGGCCGGCGTCGGCGTGATCGTCGACTGGGTGCCGGCGCACTTCCCGATGGACGAGTGGGCCCTCGCCCGCTTCGACGGCACGCCGCTCTACGAGCACGGCGACCCGCACCGCGGCACCCACCCCGACTGGGGCACGTACGTCTTCGACTTCGGCCGCAAGGAGGTGCGCAACTTCCTGGTGGCCAACGCGCTCTTCTGGCTGAAGGAGTTCCACGTCGACGGCCTGCGGGTGGACGCGGTGGCGTCGATGCTCTACCTCGACTACTCGCGCCGCGAGGGCGAGTGGACGCCCAACGAGTACGGCGGCAGGGAGAACCTCGACGCGATCGAGTTCCTCAAGGAGATGAACGCCGTCGTCTACCGCGAGGAGCCCGGGATCGTGACGATCGCGGAGGAGTCGACCGCCTGGCCCGGGGTCTCGCGCCCGGCCTACCTCGGCGGTCTCGGCTTCGGCTTCAAGTGGAACATGGGCTGGATGCACGACACGCTCAGCTACATGTCCCGGGAGCCGGTCTACCGGCAGTATCACCATCACCAGATGACGTTCTCCCTGATGTACGCCTTCTCGGAGAACTTCGTGCTGCCGCTCTCGCACGACGAGGTCGTCCACCTCAAGGGGTCGCTGCTGGGCAAGATGCCGGGCGACGAGTGGCAGCGCTTCGCCAACCTGCGCGCGCTGTACGGCTTCATGTGGGCCCATCCCGGCAAGCAGCTGCTGTTCATGGGCGGCGAGTTCGGCCAGGGCGCCGAATGGTCGGAGGCGGGCGGCCTCGACTGGTGGCTGCTCGACTTCGACTTCCACCAGGGCGTGCGGCGGCTGATCAGGGACCTCAACAACGTCTACCGCGAGTCGCCCGCGCTCTACTCCCGCGACAACACCCACGAGGGCTTCCGCTGGATCGACGCCGACGACGCCTCGGGCAACGTGCTGTCGTTCCTCCGGTACGGCGCGGACGGCTCGGTGCTGGCCTGCGTCGCCAACTTCTCCGGCGCTCCGCACGACGACTACCACCTGGGCCTGCCGACCCCGGGGCGGTGGGAGGAGGTCCTCAACACCGACGCGTACGAGTACGCGGGCAGCGGGGTCGGCAACATGGGCTCGGTCGAGGCGGTGGAGACGCCGCGGCACGGCCTGCCCTGCTCGGCGCGGCTGCGCGTGCCGCCGCTCGGCGTGGTGTGGCTGCGGCCGGTGGAGACGCCGACCCCGGTGAGCGCCGAGATGGACGAGCGGACCGTGAGGGCCCTGCCGGGGACGGAGCCGGAGCCGGAGGACGCGGCGCCGGCGGAGCCGGAGCCCGATGGCCTGGTCGCGGAGTCCTGATCCGCGGCAGGCCGTTCAGAGCGTGACGACGACCTTCCCGCGGGCGTGCCCCTCCTCCACGTAGCGGACGGCCGCGGGGAGGTCGTCGAACGGGTAGACGCGGTCGACGACCGGGGTGAGGTCGCCCTGCTCGATGAGTCCGGCCAGCTTGACCAGGTTCGCCCGGTTCTCGCGGCATCGGGTCACGTCGGCGAGGACCACTCGCCGGGATGTGAACGGCGACGTCGCGAGCGCCGCGATCGTGTGGCCGACGGGTTGCAGCCACCGTCCGGCCGGCCCGCCGACGACGACGTGCGTCCCCCGGGGCCTCAGCACCCGCCGGCAGGCCGCCGGCGGCTTGGTGCCCGCGATGTCGAGCAGCACGTCGTACCGCCGGCCGGTCCGGGTGAAGTCGGCTCTGCTGTAGTCGACGACCTCGCCCGCGCCGAGCGACCGGACCAGGTCCACGTTGCGGGGGCCGCAGACGCCGGTGACCTCGGCCCCGAACGCCCTGGCGAGCTGCACGGCGAACGTGCCCACCCCGCCCGACGCGCCGTTCACGAGCACCTCGTGCCCCGGCCGGACCCGCCCTTCGTCCAGGGCCAGCAGCGCGGTGGCGGCGGCCAGCGGCACCGCCGCCGCCTGCTCGAACGACAGGTTCTCCGGTTTGCGGACCAGATCGCTCTCCCGCACGCTGACGTACTCGGCGAAGCCGCCCCCGGTGACCAGCGCGAACACCTCGTCGCCCGGGCCGAACGCGGTGACGCCCGCGCCGACCGCCTCGACCTGTCCCGCCACGTCGGCGCCCAGCACGCTGAGACGCGGCCCGCGCGGGCCGAGCGTGCCGCCCATAAGACGCGCGACGTACGGCTCGCCTCGCATGTGGTGCCAGTCGTACGGCTGGACGGAGGTGGCTCGGACCCGGACCAGCACCTCTCCGGGGCCGGGCTCCGGCGTCGCGACGTCGCTGAGCGTCAGGACCTCGGGCGGGCCGTACGAGCGTAGAACGTAGGCCTTCATCGCATCTCTCCTCGTCGCCTCTGTAGCTGGGTCGTGGCTGGGAGGCCAGCGTAGGAAGCGCCGCGCCCGGGACTCATCAGCCGAAAGTACGCCCGATCGGCAGCCGATGGGCCGGTGCGGATCGAGCCGTTCCGCCGATGATCCGCACCCGCTCCGCGTACGACGATCGGGCCATGACAGAACTGACATCGACGCGACGGTCCGTGCCCACACGAGGCGGCCGGAGGAAAAGGGAATGGCTGGTGCCGGCGGGGCTGATCGCGCTCAGCGCCGTCCCCGTGGTCGCCGGCGCGACCCGGCTGTCGCAGCTGACCGGCGGCGGGCCGGTCACCGCGAACAGCGCCCGGTACTTCGCGACGCCCTTCCCCGTGGTCGCGCACATCGTCGCCGTCACGCTGTTCAGCCTCCTCGGCGCCCTGCAGTTCGCCCCCGCGCTCCGCCGCCGCGCTCCGCGCTGGCACCGGATCTCGGGACGGGTGCTGGTGCCCGCCGGGCTCGTCACGGCCCTGTCGGGCCTGTGGATGACGCTGTTCTACCCACACCTGCCGGACGACAGCGCCCTGCTCGTCGGCGTACGGCTGGTGGTGGGCGGCGGCATGATCGTGTCGATCGTCCTCGGCTTCGCGGCGATCCGGCGGCGGGACGTCGCCCGCCACCGGGCGTGGATGGCGCGCGGCTACGCGCTCGGCATGGGCGCGGGCACCCAGGTGCTGACCATCATGCCCTGGGTCGTGCTGACCGGCGGGCAGCCCGGCCCGCTCCCCCGCGCGCTGCTCATGACCCTCGCATGGGTGATCAACCTCGCCGTGGCCGAGTGGGCCGTGCGGCGCCGGCCCGGCGCCCGTAAGCTCGGCGCCCGTCAGCCCGTGACGCGGCCCGTCTGATAGGCCCACATCGCGATCTCGACGCGGTTGCGGGCGCCGAGCTTGGCCATCAGGCTCGCGACGTGCGTCTTGACCGTGCTGAGCGAGATGTGCATCTCGTCGGCGATCTCGCTGTTGGTCCGCCCGCGCGCCACCGCCGCCAGGATCTCCTCCTCCCGGTACGTCAGCGGCTCGACGAGCCGCGCCGCCGGCGCCGCGGGGCCGGACCGGGCGAAGGCCCCGAGCAGCCGCGCGGTGACGCTCGGGGCGATGAGCGCGTCCCCGCCGGCGGCGGCGTGCACGGCCTGGGAGAGCATCTCGGCGCCGGCGTTCTTGAGCAGGAACCCCCGGGCGCCGGCCCGCAGCGCGGCGTAGACGTACTCGTCGAGGTCGAACGTGGTGATGACCACGACGGCGAGGGGGTCGGCGACCCCCGGCCCGGCGAGGCAGCGGGTGGCCTCGATGCCGTCGAGGCCGGGCATGCGGATGTCGAACAGGCACACGTCCGGGCGCAGGCGCCGCGCGAGTTCGACGGCCCGCCGCCCGTCGGCGGCCGTGCCGGCGACCTCGATGCCGGGCTGGGCGTCGAGGATCATCGCGAGCCCGGTGCGGACGATCTCCTGGTCGTCGGCGACGAGCACCCGGATGCTCACGTGGCCACCCCGTTCCTGGGCAGCACCGCGGTCACGGTCCAGCCCCGGCCGGGGTCCGGGCCCGCCACACAGGTGCCGCCGAGCAGGTCGGCGCGTTCGGCCATGCCCACGATGCCGTACCCCGCCGGGCCCGCCGGGCGAGCGGAGCCGCCGTCTCCGTCGTCGCTCACGCGCAGGCACACCGAGGGCCCGTCCCCGGTGACGTGCACCGCCACCCGGGTGGCGTGGCGGGCGTGCCGCAGCGCGTTGGTGACGGCCTCCTGGGCGATGCGGTAGACCGCCGCCTCGACCGACGGGGAGAGGCCGCCGAGGTCACCGGAGATCTCGACCCCGACGGACGGGTGATCCGGCCCGCCGGGAGCCGCGAGCCCTTCGATGTCGGCGATATGGCGGCCGGGGGTCAGGTCCGCCGGCTCGTCGCGGCGCAGGATGCGGACCATGGCCCGCATCTCGTCGAGTGCGCGCGCCGCCTCGGCCTCGATCACCCGCAGCGCATCGGTCGCGGCGTCGGGCCGTGCCGCGGCCGTGGCGAGGCCCGCCTGCGCGCGGATCGCCATCGCCGAGACGTGGTGGGCGACCGTGTCGTGCAGTTCGCGCGCCAGTTGCTCGCGTTCGAGCAGCTTGACCTGGTCGAGTTCGCGGGCCCTCGCCCTGGACCGGTAGCGGAACGCCCCGCCCAGCGTGGTCGTGGAGAGCACGACGGCGAACGGGCCGATCGCGTCGGCGGGCGCGGCGTGCTCGACAAGCACGGACAGGCCGGCCCCGGCGAGCATGACCGCGAGGCCGATCACGATCTCGCGGCCCGACCCCCAGCGCACCAGCGCGTACGGCAGGATCAGCAGGTAGGCCAGGGAGTACATGTCGAGCATCGCGCCGTGCAGGGCGACCGGGACCAGGCTCGTCGTGACGAAGCAGACCGCCAGCGCCTCCAGGGGCCGGGTCCGGCGCCACAGCAGCGCGGGCGTCAGCCCGGCGGTGACGACCACCGAGAAGACCCGCCACGGCAGATCCGGCCGCAGCACCCCCTCCAGCACCGCGAGCGGCACCAACACCACGACGAGCGCCCAGTCGCGCCACACCCGCCTGGGGGCATCGGGGGGACGGGGCTCGTGCCAGACCGAGCGAACGAGACCGCTCACCGCATCATCGTACGGGAGTCCGCACCTCCGGTGCAGGTGACGTCCGGGTGCGACCTTAGCGAGGAGTTAACCGGCGATTAACCGGCCGCCGGGGCGTTGACCCTCCGGCGATCGGTATTTACGCTGCGAACTAATAGGAAACTTTCCTATCGTTTACCCCCCAGACCGGGAGTTTCCATTGCGAAAGATCCTCCTCGGGTCCGTGATCGCCGGCGCCGCGCTGCTCGCGCCGCTCGCGATCGGGACCGCCTCCGCCACCGGCGCCACCACCACTGCCGCCCCCGTCGCCGCCCCGAAGACCGGAGTCGTCACCCTGGCCTACGCGGCCTGGGCCCCCAACACCTGGTACGCCGTCGGCGCCCGGGTCACGTACGGGGGCAAGGACTACGAGTGCATCCAGGCGCACACGTCCCTGACCGGGTGGGAGCCGCCGAACGTGCCGGCCCTGTGGAAGCTCCTTCCGGGCGGCTCCACCTCGTCCCCCTCTCCGAGCGCGACCCCCACGAGGAGCCCCTCCCCGAGCCCGAGCCCCAGCAGGAGCCCGAGCCCCAGCCCCAGCGCGACGCCCACCGTGACGCCGACGCCTCCCCCTCCGGGCGGCAAGAAGGTGCTCGGCTACTTCGCCGACTGGGGCGTCTACGGCCGCCAGTACTTCGTGAAGAACATCGTGACCAGCGGTTCGGCCGCCAAGCTCACCCACATCAACTACGCGTTCGGCAACGTGACCAACGGCCAGTGCGCGATCGGCGACTCCTACGCCGACTACGACATGGCGTACACGACGGCCAACAGCGTGGACGGCAAGGCCGACACCTGGGACGCCGGCGCGCTGCGCGGCGCCTTCAACCAGTTGCGCAAGCTCAAGGCGCAGTACCCGAACATCAAGGTCATCTACTCCTTCGGCGGCTGGACCTGGTCCGGCGGGTTCGCCCAGGCCGCGGCCAACCCCACCGCCTTCGCCAACTCCTGCTACAACCTGCTGAAGGACCCGCGCTGGGCCGACGTGTTCGACGGCATCGACATCGACTGGGAGTACCCGAACGCCTGCGGCCTGAGCTGTGACTCCAGCGGCGCGGCGGCGTTCAAGAACCTGATGGCCGCGTTGCGCGCCAGGTTCGGCTCCAGCTATCTCGTCACCGCCGCCATCACCGCGGACGGCACGAACGGCGGCAAGATCGACGCCGCCGACTACGCGGGCGCGGCGCAGTACGTCGACTGGTACAACGTCATGACCTACGACTACTTCGGCGCCTGGGCGGCCCAGGGCCCGACGGCTCCGCACTCCCCGCTGACCTCCTACTCGGGCATCCCCACCGCCGGGTTCTACTCCGACGCGGCCGTGCAGAAGCTCCGGAGCAAGGGCGTGCCGGCGGCCAAGCTCCTGCTGGGCATCGGCTTCTACGGCCGCGGGTGGACCGGCGTGACCCAGTCGGCCCCCGGCGGCACCGCCACCGGCGCCGCGCCCGGCACGTACGAGGCGGGCATCGAGGACTACAAGGTCCTCAGGAACAGCTGCCCGGCCACCGGCACGGTCGCCGGCACCGCGTACGCCAAGTGCGGCTCCAACTGGTGGAGCTACGACACCCCCGCCACCATCGGCGGCAAGATGACCTACGCCAAGAACCAGGGTCTGGGCGGGGCCTTCTTCTGGGAGTTCAGCGGTGACACCGCCAACGGCGAACTGATCACCGCGATGTCCAACGGGTTGAGGTAACCGCTTCGAGCCGATCAGGGCCCCCGCGTGTCCCACTCACGCGGGGGCCCCTGATCGTCGGGGCATACAGGCGAAAACCGTCGCTTATGGTGGCATTTATGGACGCGTCGAGGACGATCGTGGAGACCGTGGGCAAGCTGCGGCAGCGCCGCACCGGGCCGCTGGTGCTGGAGCTGGACCTGACCGAAGGGCTGTCCGAGGGACCGCCCGCCGACCCTGTGACCGCCCTGCTGTCGATGCGCAAGCCACGCCTGGCGGAGGTGCTGTCGGGCCTGCGCCGCGCCCGCAAGGACCCCCGGGTCGCCGCACTCATCGTCAAGATCGGCGGGAACCCCCTGGGCCTGGGGACGGTGCAGGAACTGCGCGAAGCCGTCGTGAAGCTGCGCGCGGCGGGCAAGCCGACCGTCGCGTTCGCCGAGACCTTCGGGGAGTTCGGCGCCGGCACGGTTCCGTACTATCTGGCCAGCGCGTTCGAGCGGGTCTACCTCCAGCCCTCCGGCGACGTCGGGCTGACCGGGGTGGCGCTGGAGCAGCGCTTCCTGCGCGACGCGCTCGCCAGGGCCGGGGTGGAGTATCAGCTCGGCCAGCGGCACGAGTACAAGACCGCGGCCAACATGTTCACCCAGAACCACATGACGGACGCGCACCGCGAGTCGGCGACCCGCATCGCCGAGTCGGTGACCGAGCAGATCACCGCCGGCATCGCCGAGGCGCGCCGGCTCACCCCCGAGCGCGTGCGCGAGCTGATCGACCAGGGCCCGTTCATCGGCGCCGAGGCCGTCGAGGCCGGACTCGTGGACGGACTGAAGTATCGCGACGAGGTCTACGCGGAGACGGTCGAGGACGGCGCCCACCTGCAGTACGTGTCCCGGTACGCCAAGAGCGCGCTGTCCGGGAAGCTGCCGCATCCCGGCGCCGACACCGTGGCCCTGGTGCACGGCACCGGCACGATCCGCCTCGGGCGCAGCGGCAGGTCTCCCCTCGGCGGCGGAGGCGCCATGGGCTCCGACACCGTCTGCGCCGCCCTGCGCGCGGCCCGGCGGGACGACAAGGTCAAGGCCATCGTGTTCCGGGTGGACAGCCCCGGCGGCTCGTACGTCGCCTCCGACGCCATCTGGCGGGAGGTCGTGCTGGCCCGCGAGTCGGGCAAGCCGGTCATCGTGTCGATGGGCGACCTGGCCGCCTCCGGCGGCTACTTCGTGTCGATGGCCGCCGACGTGATCGTGGCCCAGCCGGGCACGCTGACCGGCTCGATCGGCGTGTTCGGCGGCAAGCCCGTCGTCGGTGAGCTGCTCGGCAGGCTCGGCGTGGTGACGGAGTCGGTCGCCGAGGGCGCCAACGCCGGGATGTTCTCGCCGACGACCGCGTTCTCCGAGACGCAGTGGGAGCGGGTCAACGCCTGGCTCGACCGTATCTACGACGACTTCGTGGGCAAGGTGGCCGACGGCCGCGGCCTGAGCAGGGAGCGGGCGCACGAGCTGGCCAGGGGCCGGGTTTGGACCGGCGCCGACGCCCGGGCGGCCGGTCTCGCCGACGAGCTCGGCGGCCTGGAGGACGCCCTCGCCCTGGCCCGCCGCCGGGCCGGGCTCGCCACCGCCGCCCCGGTGCGGACCTATCCCCGCATGCACCCGCTGGAGCGGCTGCGGCCGGCGGAGTCGAGCGAGGACAGGTCGGCCGCCCTATCCCGGGTGCGCCTGGAGGCGTGGGGGCCACTCGCCCGGCTCGCCGGAGAGCTCGGCCTACCGGCGTACGGCCCGCTCGTGCTGCCGGGCTACTGGACCGTCCGGTAGCGGGAGCGCAGCCGTACAAGCGGGGATTTCTGGGCGTCGACGTAGTCGACGCCCAGAACCGCGCCGACGAACAGGGTGTGATCGCCGGCCGGGACGACCTGCGTCGTCTCGGCCTCGATCGCCGCCACTCCGCCGTCCACCACCAGCGCCTCGCTGTGCGCGCCGCGGTGGTGGGCGGCCCCGGCCAGCAGGAGCCGCGCCCCCGGCCGCCCCGCGGCGGCGAAGCGGGAGGCGACCGCCTGCTGACCGTCGGCTAGAAGGCTGGCGGCCCACCGGTCCCGGCGCAGGAGCACCTCGGCGAGATAACCGGCCGAGTCGAGGCTGACCAGCACGAGCGGCGGGTCGAGCGACACCGACATCAGGGTCGCGACCGTCGTGCCGAGGTCGTCACGGTCGTCCTTCACCGTCAGCACGGCGACGCCCGCGGCGAGTTGCCGCATGGCCTCGGTGAACAGCCCCTGCACCGGACTCACCCGGTCCTCACTCCCGACCCACCTAGAGGAGGCCGTTCTGGGTCAGCCAGTCCTTGGCGACCGCCGGCGGGTCGTCCTTGTCGACGGCGATCCGCTTCATCAGCGAGACCAGCGTCTCGGTGTCCAGCTTGGCGGAGATCGCGTTGAGCGTGGAGACCACGGTGTCGTTCGCCTCGGCCTTGTGGACCAGGGGCGTCACGTTCTCCGAGCCGAAGGCGTTCTTGTTGTCCTGCAACGGCACGAGGTCGTTCAGCACGATCTTGGGGTCGGTGGTGAACACGTTGCCGACCTGGACCGTGCCGCTCTTGATCGCGTCCGCGGTGGTGGCCCCGGTGGGCTTCCACTGCTTGAACTCCAGGCCGTAGACGGTCTTGAAGTTCTCCTCCTGGCGGTCCTTGAACTCCGGCGGCCCGCCGACCGTGAGGTCCTTGGAGACTTTCGCGAGGTCCTCGATCGTGGCGAGCTTGTACTTGTCGGCCGTCGCCTTGGTGACGGTGAGCGAGTTGTTGTCCTCGGCCGCGGCGGGCTCCAGGATCTCCAGCTCGGGCGGCAGCTTCGCCTTCAGCCCGGCGAGGATGTCGTCCTTGGTCCTGGCCGTGCTCGACTTGTCGATGAACGCCAGCAGCGACCCGGCGTACTCGGGCAGCACGGTCAGGCCGCCGCTCTTGATCTGGTCGTAGACGACCTCGCGGCTGCCGATGTTGGGCTTCTCCTCGACCGTGACGCCCTTGGCCTGGAGCGCCTGGGCGTAGATCGAGGCGAGCAGGACGCTCTCGGGGAAGTCGAAGGAGCCGACGACCACCTTGGCGGAGGCCGCGCCGCCGGACCCGGAGGCCGAAGGGGCGGCCGACGCGGTGGTGGACAGCGGGTCGGACCCCCCGCAGGCCGACAATGTGAGCGCCGTGGTCAGGGCGACCGCCGCGACGCCGAACATACGCCTCATAAGGAAAAACCCTTCATTTTTGGGAGATAATACGGAGATTAGCGGGTCTGTCGGACTCCCGGCGAGACGACCACCCGGTCGAGGAGGAGGAAGCCGAACTGGACGGCCAGCGCGAGGGCCGCGACCAGGACCGCGCCGCCGATCACGCTGGAGTACGCCTTGGTGGCCAGGCCGTCGATGATGAACCGGCCGAGCCCGCCGAGGCCGACGAACGCCGCCACGGTGGCGGTGGAGACGACCTGGATGGCCGACAGGCGCAGCCCCAGCAGGATCAGCGGCAGCGCGACCGGCGTCAGCGTCCGGAACAGCACCTGCGGCCCGCGCAGGCCCATGCCGTACGCCGCGTCGCGCAGGTCGGCGTCCACCCCGCGCAGTCCCTCGTACGTGTTGACCAGGATGGGCGGGACCGCCAGCACGATCAGCGGGACCAGCACCGGCAGCACGGTCCCCACCCCGGCCAGCAGCACGACGAGCACGAGCAGGCCGAGCGTCGGCAGGGCCCGGGCCGCGTTCGCCGCGACCACGACGAGCAGCGCGCCGCGGCCGGTGTGACCGATGAGCATGCCGAGCGGCACGGCGATCAGCGCCGCGACGAGGAAGGCCGCCGCCGAGTATCCCAGGTGCTCCAGCAGCCGGACCGGGATGCCGTCGGGGCCGGACCAGTGCGCCGCGTCGCCGAAGAAGTCGGCCAGCCAGTTCATGCCGTGCCCCCGTTCACGCCGCTCCCGTTCATGCCGTGCTCCTCGCCCGGGACCAGGGGGTCAGCAGCCGCTGGGCGAGCACGAGCAGCCCGTCGGCGAGCACCGCGAGCAGCACGATGAGCGCGATCCCGACCACGATCGGCGTGTAGAACTGCCGCTGCCAGCCGTCGATGAACAGGTTGCCGAGCCCGCCCTGGCCGATCAGCGCGCCCACGCTCACCAGGCTGATGCTGGACACGGTCGCGACCCGCAGCCCGGCCAGGACCACCGGCACCGCCACCGGCAGCTCGACCCGGAGCAGGCGGCGCGCGGGCCGGAAGCCCATCGCCACGGCCGACTGCCGTACGGGGTCGGGGACCGAGGCCAGCCCGTCCACGACGGCGGGGATCAGGATCGCCAGGGCGAAGAACGTCAGCGGGATGACGACGGTCGCGCGGGTGAGCCCGGTGACCGACAGGAACACCGAGAACAGCACGAGGGAGGGCAGGGAGTAGGTCACGTTCATCAGCGCCGCCGTCGGCTGGTACAGCCACCGCCACCGGGCGCAGGCCAGGCCGAGCGGCAGCGCCACCACCAGCCCGAGCAGCACCGGCAGGAAGGCCGTCACGACATGGTTCTCCAGCAGCGTGCTGATCGCCGAAGGGCTTCCGCTGTCCCAGTTGCGCGCGATCCAGTCCCAGCGGACCAGGGGCTCCTCGATCACGCGGGCGCCTCCTCGGCGGAGCCTGCGCCCTTTACAGGCGGCGCGTACTCGGCGAGCAGCTCGTCGATCGCGTCCCGCCCGGCCACCCCGCGCACGCGGCCCTCCTCGTCCACGGCGACCGCGACGCCGTTCGGCGACAGCAGCGCCGCGTCGAGCGCCGCCCGCAGCGAGTCGGTCTCGGGGTCGAAGGTGCCGTACGCCGCGAGGCCGTCGCCGGTCCGCCAGCCGAGCGGCCTGCCGTCCTCGCCGGTAACGAGGTCGGGCGGCGCCGGGCCGAGCCGCACCTCCTTGGCCGAGATGAACGACAGCCGCCGGATGCCCCGGTCGCGCCCGAGGAACCCGCGGACGAAGTCGTCGGCCGGCTCGGTGAGCAGCGTGGCGGGGCCTGCCATCTGGGCCAGCCGCCCGCCGACTCGTAGGACGGCCACCGTGTCGCCGAGCTTGACCGCCTCGTCGATGTCGTGGGTGACGAACACGATCGTCTTGCGCAGTTCCGACTGCAGGCGGAGCAACTCGTCCTGAAGGCTGGCCCGGACGACCGGGTCGACGGCGCTGAACGGCTCGTCCATCAGCAGCACCGGCGGGTCCGCCGCGAGCGCCCGGGCCACGCCGACCCGCTGCTGCTGGCCGCCGGAGAGCTGGAAGGGATAACGGTTCGCGAGGCCCGCGTCGAGCCCGACCAGTTCGAGCAGCTCCATCGCCCGGGCGCGGGCCTTCTTCTTGTTCCAGCCCAGCAGGTACGGCACCGTCGCGACGTTGTCCACGATCCTGCGGTGCGGGAACAGGCCCGCCTGCTGGATGACGTAGCCGATGCCGCGCCGAAGCGTGGGCGGGTCGATCTCACGCACGTCCTGGCCGTCGAGGGCGATACGGCCGGAGGTGGCGTCGATCATGCGGTTGATCATCCGCAGCGAGGTGGTCTTGCCGCAGCCGGAGGGGCCCACGAACACGGTGATCGCACCTGTGGGCACCTCGAGGCTCAGGTCGTCCACGGCCACCGTCCCGTCCCGGTAGCGCTTGGTGACACCTTCGAATGTGATCACGCCGTATCTGCCCTTCGAAAGAGTGTGCGATCAAGGCAACACAGGAGGCGCCCTCGCTCTTCCCCGTCAGCGCCCCGGAAATCGTGGCGGCCCCCACCGCGTTCGTCAGCCCGGCCGACAGCCATGGAGGATACTCGCGGGATCCGGGCCTGAATATCTATCAATAGGGCATCTCCTGATGCGGGGTGCGCCGATGTGTTGGCATGATTACTCTCACGCCTCTCCTGTCCCTCCGCTCCGTTCCTCCCGTAGGGACCAGCCACGAACCCCAGAGGAGCCGGTCGTGACATCACCGCTCACCGGTCAGCGCTCCAGGAGCGAGCTGATCGCCGAGCTCTTCGAGCGTCACGCCGCGGGGTTGTTCGCGTACTGCCACGACCAGCTCGGCGAGACCGCCTCGGCGGCCGACGCCGTGGTGGCCGTCTTCACCACCGCTCCGGCCGCCGCCGAACCCCCCTCGCGCGCTGTGCTGTACGCGCTGGCCCGCCGGGAGATCTACCGCCGGGACGTCAGCTACGCGCTGCCCGCCGTGGACTCCGTCGCCGACCCGGCCACCGCGCTGATCGAGCGGGTGTTCCGCGACATCCGGCCGCACCAGCGGGAGGTCCTGCTGCTGTCGGAGGTCTGCGGCCTCACGCCCCCGGAGCTGTCGCTGGTGCTCGACGTGGCCGTCGACACCGCGGAGGAACTCGCCGCCGGAGCGAAGCGCCGCTTCACCCAGACGCTGGCGACGGCGGTCGCCGCGGCGAGGTCCGCGCCGTTCGTGCCTCCCTCCGTCGCGGAGGTGTACGACGCCATCGGGGTCGCCCCCGTCGCCGACGTGCTGGCCCGGCTGCCCTGGCGTCATCCGTCCGCCTCCGTGCGGAACCGGGTGCTGGCGGCGCTGCCGTACGAGGAGCCCGGCGACCCGGCCGCGACCGGTGCCGAGCAGGTGGCGGACGAGTCCGGTGCTCAGCCTGGGTCCGGCGGGCTCGTCACCAAGAGGCTGTGGCCGACCACCCCGACCTGGCCGCTGCCGCTGAGCGACCCCGACCAGGTGACCAACACCTGCGTGGTCAAGACCGAGGCCCTCACGCCCCAGGAGCCCCGGCGCAGGGCCAAGCACGAGGCGACGACCGAGCCCATGCCCCGGCTGCGCGGCGCGCTGCTCAACTCGCTCACCGAGGGCCGCCTGCGCAGAAAGCGCGCCACCCGGCCGGAGCCGCGGTCAGAGGAGACCCGGTCACACGAAACCCGGGCACGCGAAGCCCAGGCACGCGAAAGCCGGGCACAGGGAACGTCGGCGCAGGAGAGCCCGGGGCAGGAGGCGTTGGCGGCGCCGGTGGAGCCGCGGACTCCCCCACGGTTCCCGTCCCAGGCTCTGTCCGACACCCTGTCCCAGGCGGCTCTGTCCGACGCCCCATCTCAGGCGCCGTCCCAGGCGTCCACGCCGTCTCGGCCGCAGTCTCAGGCCTCGTCGCAGCCGCCTGGGTCGCAGCCGCCTGGCTCCGGCCTTGCGGAGTCCGCGTCGGGCGTTCCCGTGCCCGGCTTCGGTGTCCCGGAGTCGGCGGGACACGCGGGTCATGGCGGTTCTGTGGCTGCCGAAGGTCCCGCCACAGACAGGTCCGCCGTCGAGTGGTTCAAAGCCGAGGGCTTCGAGGCCAACAGGTTCGACGCCGACAGGTTCGAGGCTGACAGGTTCGACGCCTTCCGCCCGGCCGACCCGTTCGACGCCTTCGCTCCCGCGACCCCTCCCGGGGTGGCCCGGCCCGCCGACCCGCCACCCGCCCCCGCCGTCTTCGCGGACGATCCGCAGCGGCAGACGCCGGGCGAACGGCGCGACTTCGACGCGTTCGCGCCCGCCGGCCCGCTTCCGCCCGGTGAGTCCTTCGACGCCTTCGCATCTCCCGGCGCACTCCCGCCCGGTGAGCCCTTCGACGCGTTCACACCCCCCGGCCCGGCCACCGCCGCCACGCCCGCCGAGCCGTTCGAGGCGGCGCACACGCTCCTGTTCGAGACGCTCCGCTCCGCCGAACCCTTCGACGCCTTCGCGGCCCCGGCCGAGGCACCCGCCAGGCCGGCCGGCGAGCCGGCTGCTCAGCCTGCCTCTGACGTGACCGCTGATGCGGCCGCTGGGCCGGACTCCCGGCTTGTCACGGAGGCCGCCGCTCCGCCCGAGGCGTCCGGGCCGACTGAGGCGTTCCGCCCGGCCGAGAGCACCGCGATCCCGCAAACCGTGTTCCCGGAGGCTGTGTTCCCGCAGGCGGAGTTCCCGCAGTTTCCGGAGGCTGAGTTCCCGCAGTTTCCGGAAACGCAGTTCCCGCGGGTCGAGGAGCAGGTGAAGCATCCCGTCGGCGGCTATCCGGCGGCGTTCCCCGAGGACGACGCCCCCGGCACGCCGGAAACGAACAGTGCGCCGACGACGAACGGTGCGCAGGAGGCGGGCGGCGAGCAGGCCGTCGACGCGCCTGCGGCGAAGGCCGATGTGGACCCCGTCCCCGACCCTGCCGTCACACCGGCAGCCGCGTCGGCCGCACCGGCCGCCGTCCCTGCTGCCGTCCCTGCCGCCTCGCCGGTCGCGCCCGCGCGGAATGACGGCAAGCGCCCGGCCAAGAAGCGCACGACCAAGAAGCAGACAGCCAAGAAGCAGACGACCACCAGGAACGCCGGTAGCGCCGGGAACGCCGAGGCCACCGGCGTCAGGCCCGCGGGGAAGGGACCGCGCAAGAAGAGCGACCGGCACTACGACTGGCTGTGGGAGGTCGTCGGCTTCCTGATCTGCCTGATCATCGCGCTGGTCGTCTTCTTCACCGTGCCGACGATCGTCACGCACTGACCTTCCCGCTCGGGACAAGTGAAGTAGAACCGATTACATTCCGCGAAATGCCCGCGTTTCTGTGACTGGTGGGTAACCAGTCTGAGCGGGCGGGAGTCGGATAGCGTGTTCTCATGCGCACTTCGCATGTGGTCGCCGACGTCCCGCCGCCGCGTCCCGACGCGCCCTCCGGCACGGGCGCGCATGCGGCTCCGGCCACTCCCGGAGTCCGCACCCGGAGCCAGCACCAGCGACGCCGTCGGATTGTGCAGGCGGCCGCGGCCCTCGCCTCCCGCGGGGGCGTCGAGGCGATGCAGATGCGCACGGTGGCCGAACGTGCGGGCGTCGCGCTGGGAACGCTCTACCGCTACTTCCCCTCGAAGATGGACCTGGTCGTGGCGGTGGTCGGCGAGGAGATCGACCTGCTGGAGTCCAGCATCGAGCGGCGGCCCCCGAATGCCGCCCATCCCGCCGGCCGCGCGGCCGACGTGCTGATGCGGGCGACCCGGGGACTGATGCGCGAGCCGGAACTGGCCGACGCGCTGATCCGCTCCCTGATCATCGCGGAGGTGGAGGCGCCGTTCGGCGACCGGATGGCGAGCCTGGTGCTGCGCGTCGCCACCGGCGGCCGCACCGCGGACCTTCCCCCCGACGACCAGCTCGCTCTCACCGGGTCCCTGGTGGGGGTGTGGGTGCAGGAGCTGCTGGAGATGCTGCGCGGACGGCGAACCTACGAGCAGATCCAGCACCGGATCGAACTCGCCGCCGAGCGGCTGCTCGCCGGTTTCTAGAATTCACCGCCCGCTCCCGGAATCATCCCCGCAGCCAGGCCGGGAATTGGGCTAGAACGAGTTCCAGTTCATCGGGACGTCATTCGAATGCCTCGACGAGGGCCTTGGGCGCGGTCAGGCACCACGCCTCGGTGACCAGCTCGAACAGCTCGTCCGGATCGATCCCGTCCAGGCGGACGACGACCCAGCCGAACCGCCCGGCGGTGAACTGCGGCTCGAACACCTCGGGACGCTCGGCCACCAGCGCGATCTGCTCCTCGATCGTGGCCTTGAGGCCGACCGTCCGGGTCCGCTCCCAGAGGTAGCCGAAACCCTTGTCGCGCACCTTGAAGGAGACCCAGTCGCCTCCCTCGCTCTGCCGCACCTCGGGCAGCCGGTCCAGCATGCCCAGGAACTCCTCGACGCTCACACCCATGTGTCCGTCGTACCAGAGCGCACCGACAGAAACGCGCCGCCCCGGGCGGGACGGTCACGGCCAGGAGGGATTGTCCTGCTCGGGGTCACGCCCGTCGGCGAGGAGGCGCAGGTCGGCCTCGACCATCATCGCCACGAGGTCCTCGAACGACACCGTCGGCTCCCAGCCCAGCTGGGTGCGGGCCTTCTTCGGGTCCGCGCACAGCAGGTCGACCTCCGCCGGCCGGTGCAGGGAGGAGTCGCAGACGACGTGCCGCTCCCAGTCCAGCCCGGCGGCGCCGAAGGCGGCCTCGACCAGTTCGCGCACCGAGTGCGTACGCCCGGTGCCGATGACGTAGTCCTCGGGCTCGGCGGCCGACAGCATCAGGTGCATGGCCCGGACGAAGTCGCCCGCGAAACCCCAGTCGCGGCGTGCCTCCAGGTTGCCGAGGCGCAGCTCCGACGCCATGCCGAGCTTGATCCTCGCCACGCCGAGCGAGACCTTGCGGGTGACGAACTCCGCCCCGCGCCGGGGCGACTCGTGGTTGAACAGGATCCCCGACACCGCGAACATCCCGTACGACTCGCGGTAGTTCTGCGTGAGGAAGTGCCCGTACGCCTTGGCCACGCCGTACGGCGACCTGGGGTGGAAGGGGGTGCGCTCGGTCTGCGGCGTCTCCCTGACCTGACCGAACATCTCCGAGGACGACGCCTGGTAGAAGCGGATCTGCCCCGCGGGCGAGCGGCGCGCGGCGGTGATCCCGGAGCAGACGCGGATGGCCTCCAGCACCCGGAGCACGCCCATGCCGGTCACCTCCCCGGTGAGCTCGGCCTGCTCCCACGACATCGGCACGAACGAGATGGCCCCCAGGTTGTAGACCTCGTCCGGCTGCGCCTTCTCGACCGCCGAGATCAGCGATCCCTGGTCGAGCAGGTCGCCCCGTACGAGCCGCACGTCCTGCAGGAGGCGGCGCACGCGCGGCACGCGCGGGTTCGCCTGGCCGCGGACCAGCCCCCAGACCTCGTATCCCTCACGCAGCAGGTGCTCGGCGAGATAGGAGCCGTCCTGACCGGTGATGCCGGTGATCAGCGCACGCCTGGCCAACGGATCCTCCTCATACCATCCAACTCGGCCTATGAGAGGCGAATGTACCGCCCTGCCCGACCTCACCCACCTGGCCGATAGTAGAACGCGTTACACCGAATCCCGTTCGGGTAACCTAACACCCCAGGTCGGGGAGGGTGAGGGTCGAGCGAGGACCACTTCCACCTCACAGCACCCCGGATAAGGTCAAATGGTAGTGTTCCTGGCAGCAGCCCCACGGGGGCACGACTGGAAAGGGGTGCCTCTTGGCGGAGAGGCTGCGAGTCGCGCTGCTGTCCTATCGCAGCAAGCCCACCTGCGGCGGCCAGGGGGTGTACCTGCGCCACATCAGCCGTGAGCTCGTCGCCCTGGGCCACCACGTCGAGGTCTTCTCCGGCCAGCCGTACCCGGAGCTGGACGAGGGCGTGATCCTCAACAAGGTCCCCAGCCTGGACCTCTACCGCGACGAGGACCCGTTCCGCACGCCGAAGCTCGCGGAGTACCGCGACTGGATCGACGCGCTGGAGGTCGCCACCATGTGGACGGCCGGGTTCCCCGAGCCGCTGACGTTCAGCCTGCGCGCCTTCCGCGAGCTCAGGAGGCGGCGGGGCGACTTCGACGTCGTCCAGGACAACCAGACGCTGGGGTACGGCCTGCTCGGCATCCAGAAGCTGTTGCCGGTGGTGGGCACCATCCATCACCCGATCAGCGTCGACCGGCGGATCGAACTCAAGGCCGCCAAGGGGTGGAAGCGGCTGTCGATGCGCCGCTGGTACGGGTTCGTCCGCATGCAGAGCGTCGTCGCCCCCCGGCTCAGCCCGATCCTGACCGTCAGCGAGTCGTCGCTCGCCGACATCCACCGCGACTTCAACGTGCCGCAGTCGAACATGCGGCTGATCCCCCTCGGCGTCGACACGCGGTTCTTCCACCCCCGGCCGGAACTGCCGAAGCGGGAGAACTCGATCGTGGCCGTGGCCAGCGCCGACTCCCCGATGAAGGGCGTCGCGACGCTGCTGCGGGCCGTGGCCAAGCTCGCCACCGAGCGGGAGGTCAACCTGACCGTGGTGAGCAGGCCCACCCCCGGCGGGCCCACCGAACAGCTCGTCGGCGAGCTGTCGCTGCACGACCGGGTGCGGTTCGTGCACGGCATCCCCGACGAGGAGCTGGCCGAGCTGATCGCCACCTCCGAGGTGGCGGTGGTCCCCTCCCTGTACGAGGGCTTCTCGCTGCCGGCCGTCGAGCACATGGCGTGCGGCACCCCGCTGGTCGCCTCGCGTACGGGCGCCCTGCCCGAGGTGGTCGGCGACGCGGCGATGCAGGTGCCGCCGGGCGACCCGGAGGAGCTCGCCGCCGTGCTGCGCCGCCTGCTCGACTCCCCGCGCGAGCGCGAGGAGTACGGCCGCCGCGGCTACGACCGCGTGATGGAGCGCTACGCGTGGCCGGTCGTCGCCCGCCGCACCGTCGAGGCCTACCACGAGGCCATCGCCGCCCACACCCCCTCGCGGTGACTCCCCGGCCCCGGCGAAGCACAGCTCAGGAAGCACAGCCCCAGGTAGCACGACCCCACGAAAGGCAGGCACCGAGTGCTGACCGTCGACTTCGCCCGGCTGCCGGTCGGACCGGGTGACCGCGTCCTCGACCTCGGGGCCGGTGGTGGCCGGCACGCCTTCGAGGTGCTGCGCCGCGGCGCCGACGTGGTCGCCTTCGACATGGACGCCGCCGAGATGGAGAGCGTGGCGGCCATGTTCGCGGCCATGGACAAGGAGGGCGAGGTGCCGGCCGGCGCGACCGGCGACACCGTCGTCGGCGACGCCCTCGACATGCCGTTCCCCGACGCCTCCTTCGACCGCGTGATCGCCGCCGAGGTGCTGGAGCACATCCCCGACGACATGGCCGCGATGCGGGAGATCGTACGCGTGCTCAAGCCGGGCGGCCGGGCCGCGATCACGGTCCCGAGCTTCCTCCCCGAGCGCGTCTGCTGGGCGCTGTCGGAGGACTACCACACCACCCCCGGCGGACATATCCGGATTTATACGTTGGCGGAGCTCCAGGCGAAGCTGAAGGCCTCGGGCCTGGAGGTCGGCGGCCACCACCACGCGCACGGGCTGCACACGCCGTACTGGTGGATCAAGTGCGCGGTGGGGGTGAAGAACGACGAGCACCCGCTGGCCAAGGCGTACCACGAGCTTCTCGTCTGGGACATCATGAAGCGCCCCCTCGCCACCCGGCTGGCCGAGGCCGTGCTCAACCCCCTGATCGGCAAGAGCGTGGTCGTCTACGTCCGGAAGCCCGCATGAGGCGGGTGCCGGACGTTCCCGGGATCATCACCGCAGACCAGGTCCTCCGTACGGCCGAGAGCATCGCCGCGATCCAGGACGACGAGGGCGGGGTGCCCTGGCCCGAGGGCCACATCGACGCCTGGAACCACATCGAGTGCCTGATGGCGCTGACCGTGGCCGGGCTGCGCGACGAGGCCCGCAAGGGCTACGACTGGCTCGTACGGCACCAGCGCCCGGACGGCTCCTGGCCCATGAGGATCCGGGACGGGCGGCCCGCCGAGGCCGCCGGCGAGTCCAACCACGCGGCGTACATCGCGGTGGGCGTCTGGCACGACCTGCTGGTGACCGGCGACGAGGACTTCGCCCGTGCCATGTGGCCGGCGGTCGTCCGGGCCCTCGGCTTCGTCATGGGACTGCAGACCACGCGGGGCGAGATCCTCTGGCAGCGCGACGCCGAGGGCCGACCGGCGGACTACGCCCTGCTCACCGGGTGCTCGTCGATCCACCAGGGCCTGCGCTGCGGGGCGCTGCTCGCCGAACGGCTGGGCGACCCGCAGCCCGACTGGGAGCTCGCCGCCGACCGGCTCGGCCACGTCGTCGCCCACCACCCCGAGGCGTTCGCCGACAAGAGCCGGTTCTCGATGGACTGGTACTACCCCGTGCTCGGCGGCGCCGTACGCGGGGTGGACGCCGTCCGCCGGTTCGACCTGGAATGGGACACCTTCGTGGAACCCGGCCTCGGGGCACGCTGCGTCTCCGACCAGCCGTGGGTGACCGGCGCGGAGTCGTGCGAACTGGTGCTCGCGCTCGACTCCGCCGGGCTGCGGGACCGCGCGCTGACGGTGTTCGCGGACATGCAGCACCTGCGTCACGAGGACGGGGCCTACTGGACCGGGTGGCAGTTCGTGAACGAGCGGCACTTCCCCGACGAGCGGTCCGGCTACACGGCGGCCGCGGTGGTGCTCGCCGCCGACGCGCTCGCCCGCACGTCCCCCGGCTCGGGGATCTTCCGCGACGCCGGCGGCCGGGAGGCCCGCATCACCGGCGAGTGCGGCTGCGAGCGCGCCCGCGCCTGATCAGCTCTTCTCCAGCACACGCAGCGACCCGGTGACCCGCACCTCCTTGAAGGCGCCCGAATCCAGCGCGCGCAGATAGACGTGGTACGGCGCCTGCCCGCCGTCGGCGGGATCGGGATAGATGTCGTGGAAGACGAGCGCGCCGCCCGGCATGACGTGCGGCGCCCATCCCTCGTAGTCGGCGGTCACCGGCTCCTCCGAATGGCCGCCGTCGACGAACAGCACGGCGAGCGGCGTGGCCCAGAACCGGGCGACCGTCGCCGAGTCGCCGACCACTGCGATCACCTCGTCCTCCAGACCGGCGGCGGCGATCGTGTCACGGAAGAACGGCAGCGAGTCCATCCGCCCGGTCCTCGCGTCGACCAGGTCGGGGTCGTGGTGCGGCCAGCCGGGCTGGATCTCCTCCGACCCCCGGTGATGGTCCACGGTGAAGACCACCGTCCCCGCCTGCCGCGCCCCGGCGCCCAGGTAGATCGCCGACTTGCCGCAGTACGTGCCGATCTCGCAGACCGGCCCCCGCAGGCCGTACGTCGCGGCGGTCTCGTACAGCGCCTCGCCCTCGGCGGGCGGCATGAAGCCGCGCGCCTTCTCGGCGGCACGGCGCAGCGGAAGGGGCATCGGAGTTACCATGACGGGCACCCTACCCGGGCCCCCGATGAGGAGGACGCGTCGTGAAGATCGTTGTGGATTACGAGGCGTGCGAGGCCAACGCCGTCTGCATGGGTCTGGCTCCGGAGGTCTTCGAGGTCGACGACCAGGACAACCTCTGGGTGCTGACGCCCGAGCCGCCCGCCGAACTGCTCGACCGGGTCCGCCACGCGGTCCGGTCCTGTCCGAAGGCCGCGTTGTCCCTCGTGGACGAGTGACCATGCGCGGCGCGATCCTGCACGCGGTCGGCGACGACAAGCTGGACATCCGCGACGACATCACGCTCACGCCGGTGGGCCCGGGCGAGGTGCGCGTGCGCGTACGGGCGACCGGCGTGTGCCACTCCGACCTGTCGGTGCTGACCGGCGTGCTCCCCCAGCCCCTGCCGATCGTCCCCGGTCACGAGGGCGCGGGCGAAGTGGTCGAGGTGGGCGACGGCGTCACCACCGTCAGCCCGGGCGACCACGTCATCGTCAACTGGACGCCCGCCTGCGGCGACTGCCCGAGTTGCCGGGCCGGTCAGCCGAACCTGTGCATGACCTACATGATGAAGGGCTTCACCGAGCCGCGCTTCCGCTTCGGCGGCGGCACCCCCGCGTTCGGGATGGCCGGGTGCGGCACCTGGGCCGAGGAGATCGTCGTGCCCTGGCAGGGCGCGATCACGGTCGACCCCGACGTGCCGTACGAGGTGGCGGCGCTGATCGGCTGCGGCGTCACCACGGGCGTCGGCGCCGTGCTCAACACGGCGAAGGTCCGCCCGGGGGCGACCGTGGCGGTGGTCGGCTGCGGCGGCGTCGGGCTGTCGGTGATCCAGGGAGCCCGGATCTCCGGCGCGACCACGATCCTCGCGATCGACCCGCTGGAGTCCAAGCACGCGCTCGCCCTGAAGGTGGGGGCCACCCACGCCTGCACCCCCGACCAGGTCACGGACGCGATCGGCGCCCTGACCGGCGGTCAGGGCTTCGACCACGGCTTCGAGGCGGTCGGCAGGTCGGCGGCCATCATGACGGCCTGGCGGGCGACCAGGCGCGGCGGTGACGTCATCGTCGTCGGCGCGGGCGCCGTGGACGACCAGGTGCCGCTGAACGCCTTCAGCCTGTTGTTCGAGGGCAAGAACATCCTCAGCTCGCTGTACGGCGGCGCCGACGTCCGCAGGGACTTCCCCCGCTTCGTGAACCTCTACAAGGCGGGCAGGCTCGACCTCGACAGCATGATCAGCTCGCGGATCAGGATCGGCGACCTGAACGAGGCGGTCGCCGCGCTGCGCGGCGGCGAGGTGCTCCGGCAGATCGTGCTGTTCGACTGAGCACACGGCTGAGAACACGGCTGAGAACACGGCCGGGCCACCCCTGACCACCGGAGATCTCCCTGCCCGGACGGATATCTCCGGCGGCCGCGGGTACGCGGACGGCGACATGCAGACGTTCCTGCCGTATCCGGACTTCACCGCCTCCGCGCGCGTGCTCGACCCGCTCCGCCTGGGCAAGCAGCGGGTCGAGGCGCTGCAGGTCCTGCGTACGCTCACCGTCCCGGGGTACGGCTGGCGGCACCATCCCGTCGCGCACATGTGGGCCGGGTACGAGGAGGCGCTGGTCCGCTACGGCCTGGAGATCGTCGCGGCGTGGTGCGACATGGGCCGGGCCGACACCTGCGCCGGGACGATGACCAGCGAGCTGCTCGGCTGCCGCGGCATCGAGACGCCCCGCACCCAGGTGGCCCTCGCCGAGGCGGGCGAGCTTCCGCCGTGGCTGGGCGATCCCGCCCTCCACCTCAGCCACCGCTCCGCCCTGCTGCGCAAGGACCCCGGGTTCTACGGCCCGTTGTTCCCCGGTGAGCCCGACGACCTTCCCTACGTCTGGCCCGGCTCCGATCGCGTCAACGCCCTGCTCCCACCCCGCCGGACCGTCTGAGCACGACAGCCGAACACAGCAGGGCCGGGCGGCGAAGGCGCCGCCCGGCCCTGTTGGAGAGACCCGGCCCTGTTGGAGAGAGCAGAGGCGGGATCAGCTCTCGGAGGAGAAGGCGGCGTCGAAGGCCGCGTCGGGTGGGGTGATGGCGTTGAGTGCGCGGATGTAGGCGAGGGACTCGGGTGCGCCGTGCAGCCGGTCCATGCCCGCGTCCTCCCACTCGATGGAG